>VGWG01000099.1 GCA_016873675.1 Lentisphaerota bacterium
TGAAGCCGATCCGCCTTTTTCAGGCGCGTTCCCGTTTATCTTTCCGCCGTTTCGCCCATCAGGAGGCACGGTAGGTCCGTCACTTGGGGTCTTGCAGCGCCAGCCCGCTGTTCCCGTCCATCATCACCCCGGGGCCGGCATCGGCGCCGTTGTCCTGCATTCGCCGCCCCTTCTCTCTCAGCCCATCCGCCCTGTCTCTCCCTTCCGCCCCTCCATCCCGCCGCGTCTCCGGCGTAATGGGGCGCCTCCGCCGCGGCGGGTTCTGCCCCTCCACGCTCAAGCTCCGGTCTCTGGCCCGTGTTCCGGGCAGAAAGAAACCCCGGCGGTTTGCCGGGGTCCCATCTTCACTCACGCCACTGCCAACTACCACTGCCAACTGCCAACTGCCCCTTCCACCTTCATGCCGCGCGGTTCACGAACGCCGTCAGCGCGGCCGCCGGCACGCGATAGCGGTCCGGCCGCGTCTCCACGGTTGGCAGCCGACCCTCCTTCACCATGCGCCAGATCGTCTGCCGCGATACGAGCATCCGGCGCGCCGCCTCGGAAAAGGTCAGCAGCCGCGTGTCCGTCACCTCGGCGGTCTTCTCGCCGCTGAGCGCCCGTTCCACCGCCTTGATTTGATCCGGCGTCGCCGCCAGGATGCGCCCGATCAGTTCCTCTTTGCCCATAGGTATCCCTTCTGCCGCATCCAGCCCGAAAACCCATTGTGTTCGTAACGGTGCGACACACAACGGACGGAATCAACATTCGCCAAGGGCCGCGGCGCCGATTTCGGCCATTCTCCTATCCAATGGAACGGCCGTAAGTGTCGCTCTGCGAACACTTACGGCCTGTCATGAACCTTCTATCGGGGCGTCCGCCCTCCCGTTCAATTCGCGAGCATGTCGGTCAGACGCTTGCGCTCGGCCGGTGTCAGATCGGCCAGGAACGCGCCCAGTTTGTCGCCGGCGGGAAGGGCGGGCGGTGTGGTCGAGCCGTTTCCGGTCAGGACGGCAGGCAGCTTGTCGCCCAAGACTGCCCGCAGGTGCTCCGCGCCCGGTTTGAAGTAGTGCCGCAGAACGACCTCGACGGTCTTGTGGCCGGTCACCAGTCGGCAGACCTCCATCGGAACCCCGGCCGACAGCGCCAGCGTCACCCACGTCACCCGTAGCGCGTGCCAGTCCAGGACCGACGCCGACCGTGCCCGGCCCGGCGCTTCAAGCCGCGTCAGCCTGGCGACACGCGCCTTGGCACCGCCCCCCGCCGCCATGCCCTTGACCCCAACGGTCGGCAGGAAGCGGACATTGAGTGCCTTTTCGGCGGCGTGAAGATCGGCCGAGACACCCGACCGCACCCGCCCCGTCTGCTTCTCAATGTCCCGTATCGAAGCGCCCCCGGCGTAGCGCCTCGCTGTGTCCGCGATCCGCGCCGCAATGTCCGGCCGGAAACGGCCCGCCACGGCCGTTTCAATATACGGCAGGCGTTCGGCCAGCCCCTCCCGCCCGGCGCAGACGGCGGCCTCTGCGGCGGGTTCGGCGTCCTCTGTGTCGGGCATGATCGAAGAGACCAGCTTCTTGAACCGCCAGGTCAACCCGTCGGGGTTCGCGTTCACCATCCGCGCCGCCGCGGGAAAGACGAACGTGGCACCCGCCTCGCGGTCGGCGAGCGCCGCCTCGAAGACCTCCCGCAGGGGGCGGAAGATCGGAATCTGGACGCCCGCCCCGGTCTTCGCCGTCTTGACGTTCACGGTGCCCGCCCGCAGGTCAACAGCCTTCCACGGCAGACGGCACACGTCGCCCCGGCGCAGCCCGGTGCAGGCGGCGGTCACGACCAGCGGAAAGAGCAAGGGGTCGGGCCTCGCGGCCTCGAAAAGCCGGGTCAGCTCTTCGGCGGTGAAGGGGCGGCGGTGCACCGTGTCACCGTCCTCGTCTTCGCCCTTGCGGTTGATCGCCCCCTCGAAGGGGTTGGGGACGCCGGGCGGCAGAAGGCGCTTGAATGCCGACCTCAGAAGTTGTGCGGCGTTTCGGGCTGTTTTCCGCGCATGGGTTTTGCGCAAGGTGTCAACGTGTCCCGTCGCCATTTCTGTCGTGACCTCGTGCAGGAACGTGCAAGGGACGGCATCGGCGAAGCGCTTGAAGATGGCGTCACATTGCGCCATCCAATCCGTGCCTGGCTTCGTTTCCCGCGGCAGCTTGCGCCACCGCTCGGCCAAATCGGCAAGGCGAACGTATTCCACGGTCCGTCCGGTTTTCGACTCGATCAGGCGCCGGGTCAGATGCTCGGCGTTCCCCTTCTCCCGCGCCTCGTTCCGCACCACTTCGAGCGCCGCCTCAGCTTTCATCCGGCTCGCCTCAAAAGCATGGGTGCCAGGCTCTCTCAGGGTCGGCGGCGGGGTGCCCTTGATCGGAACACCGAGATTGACCACCTTCGCCTTGCCGTCCACATCATAACGGCCGTACCAGTACTTCCGCGGTTTTCCGTTACGCCCATGTCTGATCTCAAGTCCCATGGTGCCCCGCCTTTCCGCCGCCTGTTTGTTGCGACGTGTGACATAATGAAGAAAAATCTCGGGAAAGGCAAGCAAAAAAACCACACAATTACAAACACAGACCTATTAGAGATAATATAAAGACGATAATAAAGGCGTTTTTTGTCGAGATACGTCAGGCTCATAACCTGAAGGTCGTAGGTTCAAATCCTACCCCCGCTACCATCTTCAAACGTCCCCGATTCCGTAAGGAGTCGGGGATTTTTTCGTTCCCGATGATTCGACCCTTCAGAAGGCGGGTTTGAGGCGGCCATGGGAATCATTGCCGTTCTCCGGGCGTATCACTGTTCCTGTTTTTAATCCACGACTGTCAAAACGATCTTCTGCAGATCACTGTCGCGCGAGGAGGTGCCGACCATGATCTCAAACTCGCCCGGTTCCACAACGTGGCGCATGGTGACATCGTAGAATGCCAGAGACCTCGGGGTGATCTCAATCGCCACGGTTTTCGTCTGGCCCGGCTCCAGCCAGACCTTGCTGAATCCCTTCAGTTCCTTCACGGGCCGTGTCACGGAGCTGATCCGGTCGCGGATGTAGAGCTGCACGACTTCGGTGCCTGCTCGCGAGCCGGTATTGGTGACGCTGGCCAAGACCCGTGTGGAGTCGCAGCGGCCGATGCGCCGTTTGGCCAAGCGGATATTCCGAATGTCAAAGGTGGTGTAGCTGAGTCCGAAACCGAACGGGTACAGGGGTGTGACCTCGTCCCAGAGGTAGCCGCGGCGGGCGGAGGGTTTGTAATTGTAAAATACCGGGAGGTGCCCCGCCGACCGCGGAATGCTGATCGGGAGTTTGCCGCCGGGGGTCACGTCGCCGAAGAGCACCTCCGCCACGGCGCGCCCGCATTCCTGCCCCAGATACCAGCATTGGAAGATGACGGGCACCTGGTTGACGAGCTGCTGGATGGCCAGGGGCCGTCCGCCGAACAGCAGGGCCACCACCGGTTTGCCGGTGCCAACCATCGCTTCGATCAGCTCATTCTGGCGGCCAGGGAGCTCGAGCGTGGCGCAATCACCCATGTGTGTGAGCGACCACGCTTCACGCGACGTTTGTTCGTTGCCGCCCAGCGCGAGGATGATGACCTCGGCTTTTCGGGCGATTCTGACCGCCTGGGCGATTTGACGCCGGTCTTCGTCGGGGTCTGCGGCAATCACCTCGTCCTGCCGCCAGCAGCCGCCCTGGGTGATCTGGCAGCCCTCGGCATGGAGCACGCGAACGCCTTTCCCCACGCGGGCCCGGATCCCATCGAGAACCGTGATGGTTTGTCGAGGAAGTCCGCTATAGCCTCCCAGAAGCGGACGGTCAGCGTTGGGGCCTATCACGGCGATGGTCTTGAACTGAGACGGGGCCAACGGCGCGAGGGTGTGATCGTTTTTGAGCAGGGTGATGGTTTCGCGGGCGGCCTGGAGCGCCAGCGTCCGGTGTGCGTCACACCCCACCACCTGCTCCGCTTCATCAGGATTCACGTAGGGATCATCAAACAACCCCATCTTGAACTTCCAGAGAAGCAGGGGAGCCACGAGGTCATCGATCTGGCGTTCCCGAAGCTCGCCTCGGCGTACGAGGTCGACCACGTGGAGGTAGCAGTCCGGGTCTGGAAGTTCCATGTTCACACCGGCCTCGACCGCCAGCCGGCAGGATTCCCGTTTATCCTGGGCCACAAAATGGCCGTGGGTGGCGGGGCGGTAGCCGAGTTCCCAGATCCCGTAATAGTCGGACACCACGAACCCCTTGAAGCCCCACTCTTTTCGGAGCACGTGGCGCAGGAGCCACTGGCTCGCGTGGGAGGGAACGCCGTCGATCTCGTTGTAGGATGCCATTACGCTGACGGCGCCTGCCTGGTGAATAACGTCTTGAAAAGGGCGCAAAAACGTTTCCCGCAGGACGCGCTCGGACACATTCACCGGGGCACAGTTCATGCCGGACTCGGGCTGTCCATGGGCTGC
Organism: Lentisphaerota bacterium; assembly: GCA_016873675.1. Lineage (NCBI taxonomy): Bacteria > Pseudomonadati > Lentisphaerota > Lentisphaerota bacterium. The sequence goes on from VGWG01000099.1 coordinate 4,471, forward strand.
GAAATGTTTCAGGGTGGCCATGACGTGCCGCTTGTCCTGGAACGTGCCGTCCCCTTGGAAGCCGCGAACGGCAGCAAGGCCCATCTGTGTGCTGAGAAAGGGATCTTCGCCGTAGGTTTCCTCCACCCGACCCCAGCGCGGATCGCGCGCGACATCCACAACCGGGGTAAGTGCCTGGTGTGTGCCGCGGACGCGGGCCTCATAGGCCGTCATGCTGAACACGTCTTCCACCAGTTTCGGATTGAACGTGGAGCCCAGCCCAATGGGTTGGGGAAAACTGGTGGCGTCGCGGGCGGCGTGGCCGTGGAGGCACTCCTCATGGAACACAACGGGAATACCCAATCGGCTGTGGTTGAGAAAGAACGCCTGGATGGCGTTCGTCAGCTCAGCCATGCCCCGAGCGTTCTGTCCCCGCGACGATTGAGCGGGGAGTGCACCAGCGTCGCTCGGCCGCCCGACTTGGCCGAGCCCATGACCTTTCTTGAAGAAAGCACCAGCCTTGGCGGGATCGAAACGGCCATCGGCGTCGACAAGCGTCTGGGCCTTCTCTTGCCAGATGCACATCATCTGAGCGGCTTTCTCTTCCAAAGTCATGCGAGACAGCAGGTCCGCCATGCGTTTGGACGCGGGCAGCTTGGCGTTCTTGTAAGGCGGGATAGACTTGGCGGCGGTTCGTCGTGTGTTCATGGGTTGAAAATCATGTTCCGAAATCACTCTTCAGCCGGGAGGAGTACACGATCCATTGGATAAAGAATCTTGAGCGCCAGAAGAAGCCGACTGCCGATAGAGTTGCACCAGTTGGCGGATGCGGTTCGGGTGCAGCACGAGCAGCGCAATGCCGCCCACGATGTTGCCCAGCGTGACCGGCAGGAGGTTGTTGAAAATAGTCCCGTGGCTCCACAGCGGCACCCCTCTGGCAAAGAGGCCAACCGGAATCAAGAGCATGTTCGCGACGCAATGCTCAAAGCCACAGGCCACGAAGGTCGAGATCGGCAATATGCAGCAAATGATTTTCGAGACCACGTCCTTCGCAAGCGTGGCCAGAATCAAGGCAAGAGTCACGAGCGCGTTACAGAGGATCCCTCGCACAAAAGCATCGCCAAAACTCATCGCAAGTTTGGCTTCAGCCACCCGGACCGCTGTCTCTCCGAGCGGCGTTAGAGCATCCGGCGCACCGAGCAGGGCTGTACAGACGATCAGCGCAGCAAAGCCGTAGGCACCGATAAAGTTTCCGACATACACCGATCCCCAGTTACGAAGCAACTTGGAGACGGGATAGAGGCGCGTGATGGCTCCAACGATCATGACGATGTTACCCGTAAACAGTTCGGCGCCTGCAATCACCACGAACACAAGGCCGATGCTGAACACGAGGCCGGCGACGATGCGACTTCCCGTCTCGGTGAGCGCCACGAGCGACACCAAACCCCCGAAACTGATGTAGATGCCAGCCAGCATACCGAGCAGGAGCAGTTGCCAGACCTGCGTATTGGCTTTGCGAATTCCAAGCACGGACACCATTCGGTCGTGCTCTTTTGCGGACAACATGGGATCGTAGGTGGCAGGAATGGGCGGTTTAGGCAGGGTTGTGCTCATCTCCTCTTTCCTTCATCTTTCTGCATCCAACGGAAAAAACCCGTCATTGAGGCTGTTTTCAAGAAAGGGTCGCCGACCCTACCAATACCCATCATCAATGAAGACGTTGACACCATGGTTTACAGCGGCGTTGATTTCCCTTTCCATCACATACGGATCCGCTTCGTTCACAGAACCCCACAAGGATTTGCGGGGCCAGTTGTGATCGGGTGTCTTTTTGACAGAATTTTTTACTGACTGCCATTCCCCCATGCCCTCGGGCCAGAACATGCGTGTCCGCTTCTCGTCACCGGTGTATGCAGGCCACACAGATGCGGCCACATGCTTTCACTCGCCCTTTACCTCTCGCCGCGCCGACGAGAAAACGACAAGTAGAATCGCATCATCTGTACCGATGTTGCGAGCGTTGTGCAGCAATCCCTGTGGTATGGTGATCGCGTCGCCGTCACGCATTATGACGTGCCGGCCACCTTCAATTTCATGTTCAATCTCTCCCTCAAGCACGACCAGCACTTCTTCGCAGTTGGGATGACAGTGACGGGGGTTGGCCAAACCCGGACGGATCACGCATTTGCCGACGGTCATGTGTTGAGAATTGCCGAGTTTGGCGCTGGCATACCAAGTGAGGGCACCCCAGTCCGCCACTGTCACTTCCGTCCTTGCCGCTGGAAGTAGGGCCGCTTTGCTCACTGCCTTTCCTGCCGTCATCATGTTGCAGACTCCCGCAGTTGTTCAGGTTTCGCGGTCTGACCGGTCTCACACGACACATCGATTGCATGTGCGGTCGCGACCGAATCGAAACCGTCTTCGCCGGTGATCGGAACGGGCCGACCGTCGCGAAGCGCATCGAGAAACGCGTGCACTCCTGCCTGATGGCTGTCCTCTTCATGATCAGGCTTGAGGGATTCCTCCTGACCGCTGATACGGTCTCGGAACTTTTCCAGACTGATCATGCCCTTGCTGCCGATGACTGTCAGTCCGCCACGCGCCATGCCCGGCATCCCCTCGTAGGAGAAGGTGAGTTCCCCAATGCCGTCAATACCCTCAAACTCCAGCAGGGCGACGATCGTTTTGTTGTGCCAGTACGGCAGATCGCCAACGCGGTTGCCCAGCGCGGTCACCCTGCGAACGGGTCTGCCGCAAAGCCAGCGGAGCATGTCCACCTGATGCACCCCGCTGCCGGTGACCATCGTGCGGCCGGATTCTCGTGTGGCATACCACGGGGCGTTGGCAAACTTCTCACGGACGTACTGGTACAATTCGGTGATGCCGATGTAGGCGATGTCGCCAAGGCGGCCGGAGGCAATCAGTTCTCTTGCGCGAGGATAGATGCTCCGAAAGCGCATCTCGTGGTGAATCATCAGATGCACTCCGGCCTTCCTGGCAGATGCCACGATGGCCCGCGCATCCGGCAACGTCGGCGCAATTGGCTTGGTCAGCAGGATCTGAACTCCTGCGGCACAGGCCGCCTCCGCGTGCGTGCGATGCAAGTGGTCCGGGGTGAGGATGCTCACCACGTCCACCCGCCCCGCCGAGAACAGATCGTCGATACTCGTGTGGAGGGTCGTCGGCTTTCTCAGGGTCGCCGCCACCTTCTCGGCCACCTCGCGGCGGGTATCACACAGTGCGATGCGATCCACTTCTGGCCTCGTGTCGTAAACTGCGGCGTGCTTTCCGCCCAAGCCATACTGTGATCCAAGTCCAATGATAGCTGCGTTCATAACTCAATCATCTCTTGCGTCGGCCGAACGTTACGGGTGAGACGACGGTATCCCGGCCCCTCCACCGCCTGGTTGGGGCTTCATTTCTGGAACATCTCCGTGAGAACACTGAGCAGTTTATTCGATGCAGTTGGGGAGAGACGGCCCAGCTTCTTGACGAGACGTGTTCTGTCAACGGTCCGAATCTGGTCCAACACGATTTGCCCCTCGGTCCCCTGAAATATGCATGGCACCCGCGTAGGGTAGTCGCGCCCCTCGGTTGTTATGGGAGCAATGATGACGGTCCCAATGTGATGGTTCATCTCATCCGGTGAGATCACCGTGCAGGGCCTCGTCTTCTTGATCTCGTGTCCGACCGTGGGGTCGAGGGCCACGAGGAACACATCGAAGCGATCTACTTCCATTGCCACTCCTCCTCGTCCCAACGGGTCGAGGTCGGCTGACCGTCCAACAACTTGTCGTCCCCCTCGCGGGCCATCTGCTCGAAAGCATCCGCCCAGCCGGCGCGCGGCTGCCGAGGGGAATGGATGAGGATCATGCAATCTCTCACGTCCATCTCCACCTGTTCCGTCAAACCGCACTGCTCGATGAAGGGCTTCGGTATCCGAACGCCACGCGAGTTGCCGATAGGTATAAGGGTCGTTTTCATGTCACCATCGTAGACACTTTGTGATTACCCGTCAACTCCGGATCTCGTTCGCGTTGGACCTCCTCCCCACCCCGCCTCACGGCGACGCAGTTGCCCTTTCGCTTCCCTTCGGCTTCTCCTTCACCTGGCGTGGGGACTCGCACTCCACACGGTACGTGTTTTGGAATCGTGTGCAGGTCATTGTTGGGGGCAGATCAATCTCACGCCCGGGAAGTATGTGCTCATCCTATTGGTGTCGCGTGTGAGTAGAGGTATTCCAGCAGCTTCTGCGTGTCCGCCGATGAAGAAGTCTGGCAGTGGTGATGTCTTGGTTCCGCGTCGGGTTCTATACCGGCCGAAAGCCTTGGCTGCTCGAAAGAGGCCTTGCCTGGGGATCTCTTGGTAGTTGAGACCGAACTTCCTGACGACATCGTCGACGAATTCGGTTGATGGGCTGCCGAAGCAAAGCTCAGCGTAGACGACGGGGTTGATGACCAGTCCTGAGTCGCTGTGCCCCTCGAGCTGCGCAATCGACCACTCGGCCCAAGCTGGATCATCAGTAAGCACGTCGATGATGACATTTGTGTCAACCAATATGGCCATCTACTCCCCTCGTGTTGCTTGCATCCATTCCTGGGTCGTTCGTGTTCCCTTGAGCACGCCGCGCAGTGCGCTAAACCGGTTTCGTCCCCCTGGGGGCTCTTCATGCTTCAGCAAAACGACGGTGCCACCAATGATGCGGAAATCAACATCCGTATGCGGAGCGATCCCCAGGTAATCACGAATGCGCGCCGGTATTGTCACCTGTCCTTTTGTGGTTAATTTCATGGTATTACTTTCTCACGTATTACTGTTGATGTCAAGCCCCCAACGTTAGCGGCCAGGGCAAACGCATCTAAAATTCTTTCTGAGACTCTTGCAAAACTCCATGGGCAAGATGCCCGTGCCACTTTGACAGACCCGGGGGGTTGCCAGTGCCTCAATAGACAGGAATAGACAAAATTAGACAGAAAACAAGCACCCTCTTTAGAGCAGATTTTTCGCATGTAACCACGCATGAACGAGTTACACACGAACCGGATCGGGTTGAGGGGCGTATCGTGTCTAATCTTCATTTAGTAGCCCTG
>VGWG01000100.1 GCA_016873675.1 Lentisphaerota bacterium
AGCGATGCTTGATCTCCAGCCCCCCCAGCGTCCCGCGCACCACAACGGCGTGGTCCTCGGTCTTGAGCGTAAGATCCCGTACACGTTCGTGCGTGATGGTCCCGTTCTCGGTGGCCCGTGTGAGCCGGTAGACATATGGCGCGTCCGACCAGACCAGCCCATCCGCAACCGTCACCAGCCGCATGCGGAGGCGACCGTCCTGCCCGTACACCTCCAACTTCAACTCCTGATTCGTCAACGCGTGTTTACGCATATATATTCCTTCCTCAAGTTTTCGTTAAGATGCGCCGTCACCCAGTGTGATCGTCTGGTTTCCCTCATGCAGATCCAGCGTCTGAGTCCCCCATCGGAAGGAACCGGAAAGACCGGCCGGCAGGGTTACTTCCGCCATGCCGTGATGTTCTGAAATGGCAATCTTGACGGAAATATCTCCCTTGGGGTGCGGCATCGTGCCGGATACGTTGCGCAGCGGGCCCAATACGGGGGTGATCAGCACGGTCTCGAAACCACACGTCGCCGGACGAATACCCAGGATGGAGCTCAACATGTGGAAGAGCGGGTGCGCGCTCCAGGCATGGCAATCGGATCGGCCTTCGATGCCACCCTCGGGAAACGTGTGGAATCCGGCATCCAGAAAACGACGCCACACGTGAAAGCGTGTATGCAGTTCGTTGCCTGCCCCGATCTGACGCAAGGCAAGGCAAATATAGTGACTGAAATAGGAGCCGGCGCGTAAAAGCCTGGTATCGCCAACCAAGGCTTGCTGAACCAAGGCTTGCACAGGCACGGACAACCTTTCTGTGAGCAGGGCGAGCGCCTGCGTATGTTCTGAAAAGGACTGGTGCGCAAGATCGTCAGCGAGCGCCTGGCGCTGCGGGTCCCAGAAGATTTGTTCACACGCGACGGTCAAGGCGGCGGCGCGGTGCTCGGCGAGGGCGGCGCGGTGAGTGTCCCCGAGCCATTGGGAAAGATCGCGAAGCGCATTCAAGGCCAGAATCACCTGCCAGTTGATCACGCCACTCACTCCGCCACGAAAAGCTCCCGGAGGCTCCCCGCCTTTGAACGCCACTGCGTCCACATAGTTCCACCCGGCGGGAGATTCCACCAATCCGTCGTCACGTTGCAGCAGGAGAAAGTGGTCTAGTATCCACCACCCCATCGGCATCAGTTCTTTTACAAACCGCCGGTTGCCGCGCCAGAGCGCGTAATCGTGCAACATGCAGATCCACCAGAGCGCGAAGGGCGGTATGATCTGTATCTTCCGGCTGGGATAATTGCTGGCAGGAAAAGGAGATGCGCCGGTCATGCTGTGTCGAAAGATTTCCAGCGCCTTCTCGGGCAGGCGCGCATCGTGGCTGGTGACATAGGTTAAGAGCGCCTGGATTCGCGTATCGCCGACATACTGCAACTGCTCCCAATAGGGGCAATCCATGTAGGTTTCATGGGCGCACGCCTGCAGGGTGCGATAGCAGACTGGCGCTATGGCGTTTAGGATCTCATCATTACTTTGGAAGCGTGATTCGTCCACCAGGGGATATCCGGTTTCCAGCAGATTAAAGCCATGGATGATCAAAGGGGCGGCGGCCGTGGTCACCGTAATCTGCACCCACCGTCCCGCCTGCCACCATAACGGTTCGTAGGAGACCCGGCCCACGGTGTTCCTCGGACAGAACTGGTCTGCGGTTCCCACGAAGAACAACCCGTCGACCGTGCGGCGCTCACTTGGCGCAATTGGCGCATCCGGTTTTGTCGAAAGCCGCTCTGCCCAGGCCACCGAGATCTCCGAACCTTCCCCGCCTTCCGTGGTCAGGGCATAATACGCGCAGAAGTAATCCCGCAGGTCGATCAGGACGCGGCGTGACGTATGCGGCGGCACATGCAGACCGGACGCACGACCCTCCAGCATAGCCTGCCATTGCTTCGCTTCCGCACGGATCGTGTTGCCCAGCTTCAGCGGTTCCGCTGCATCCGGCGCTGGAGACACCAAGACTACCGCTGCGCCGCCGCGCTTCTCCAGGCGCATGGCTGGAAGGCGGGCCGGATGAAGAACCCAGGTCTGCGGTGATGCGCCCTGCCAGAACGCGTTATTGCCGGGAAGTAGCTGGTGTACCCCGGACCATGGGATTTGGTCACACTCCAGGACATCCGCCCAGGAGGCGCCTTCATAACGGACGCGTGCGCCGCAACCGATGTTTTGTCCGATTTGCTGCGTGGGATCCAAAAAGGCGACAGTCTTCAGGACGCGGCTTTCCCACGGCGCCAGCCCGGTGCTGATTTGGTCCGTGAACGGTGCCTCCGCTGCCAACAGAAAACCCGGCTGCGCGGACGCCTGTGCCCAGGAGGGATTCTCGGGCAGATACCAGGTGATGGCTCCCAGCGTGTGCGGCCCTTCGCTCACCGAGATTTCGTATGTCTCGTAGAACCATTGGCGCATGCACCCCCGCTCGCTTCCCAGCCCGATCCGCCGGCCATCGAGATAGAGCCAGTAGCGCTGGTCCGCCGTGACAAACACGCGCAGGGGCACCGTCTTTTCACAGGAAAAACGCAACCGATAGGCCGTTACATGATTGACGCCGCGTACACAGTCGTTCGATGCAATCCACGTGGCTGGCCAGGCTTCACGCTGATGATATCCGGGCGCCGAGGGTAAAGACGGAAACGGGTGGACGGAGGTATCCAGTCGTTTGATCGCGCTACTGTTATTCACGGATCTACTCCCTGATTAGGATTGTGCCGGCGCAAGCTCTGGATTCCGGGTGGGATCGCGGCGGCAAATCGAGAAGAGCACGAACAGACCGGGTATCATCAGCATACGCAGGTAGAGACTCACACATTTACGCGCACGCCGATATATGTAACACGGGTGATGCACACGGGTCAAGCTGGGAAGCCAAACCCTCCAATCGCATCCCAGTGCCAAACGACGGAAACTTGACACCCATCGGTGCCTATGACACACTTTTCCGCTCACCACGCCGGGGGATGAAGATCTATCCGTCGTTCCACGGACGTCTGTTCGCACAAGGGGTGTTGCGTGTCTTCATTTGTTCGTCACGATCCATGGGGTCGCGGTCAGCCGCTGGAGTTCCACTATCGCAGCCGAAACCCGTTCGGCACGTTGATCGCACTGGCGGGCCGATCCGGCTGGTACTACGTGTGGCCGCTGGCGGCTTTTGTTGCCAAGCAGTCGCCCGTGTGGGTGATCCCGATTCTGGTTGCCCATGGCATTGACACGCTGTCTGACCCGGTGCGGCATCCGTTGCATAATCTTCTGGTATTAGCCAGTTTCACGCTTCTGCTGATTGCCCAGAACGTGCCCATGCACACCTACTTCATTCACCTCGTCAGCTCGATCATCAGACGGATGGAGCAGCGGTTACGCATGGCGCTGGTGATACGGCTGCAGCAACTCTCCATTGATTTCCACGACACGACGGAGACCGGGCGGCTGCAGGCCAAGGTGTTGCGCGATGTTGAGCAGATCCAGATGATGAGCATGTATTTGTGCGAGAGCGTCACGAATGGAGCAACCACCATCGTTTTTGCGCTGTGCTTGACCGCCACCAAGGAACCCTTGATGCTGCTGGTCTATCTTGTGCTGGTGCCGTTGTCCACGCTTCTGATCCGTTATTTCAAGAGATCCATCCGCGAGCGGAACCAGGATTTTCGCGCCAGCATGGAGGCCACCTCGGCGGAAGTGGCCCAGATGCTGGACATGATACCGGTCACCCGGGCGCATGGTCTGGAGGAGTCCGCCATCAACCGGTTTCAGCAGGAGATTGACCTTCTGCTTCAGCGGGGTGTGCATCTGGACCGGTTGAATGCGATCTTTGCCTCTTCCACATGGGTGACGTTCCAGGTGACAACGATTCTGGGGTTTTGCGTGACGTTCTGGTTGTGTCGGGCGGGCCGTATCAGCGTGGGCGATGTCGTGCTCTATCAGGCGCTGCTCACGCAGATCGTCAATTCCATCGGCATCTTTACCAATGTGTACCCGCAAGTGGCCAAGGGGGCGGAATCCATCCGATCCATCGGTGAGGTCTTGGAGTGCCCCGATCTCGAACTGAACGAGGGCAAGCAGCCGGTGACGGGCGTTGCCGGTGCGATCACGTTTGATCGCGTCGATTACCGCTATCCAAACGCCAAGGCCCCGGCGCTGAAGGCGTTTTCGTTGGATGTGGCGGCCGGGGACTGTGTGGCGTTTGTCGGGCCGTCGGGCGCGGGTAAGTCGACGGTCATGGGACTCGCCATCGGGTTCCGGCGGCCGACGGCCGGACGCATTCTGCTGGATGGATCGGACATGCAATCGCTGGACATGCGTCAGTATCGCCGCTTGATATCGGTAGTTCCGCAACAGACGTATCTGTTCCGGGGCACGATCCGCGAAAATATCACTTTTGGCCTGGATACGGTCGACCGGAAGAGGCTCGACGAAGTTGTGGAAATGACGCATGTGTCGGAATTCATCCGAAACCTGCCTGCCGGTCTCGACACGCCGGTTGGCGAGGGCGGATCCACGTTGTCGGGCGGACAGCGCCAGAGAATCGCCATTGCGCGGGCGATGATCCGCGACCCGCGTGTGATCATCTTCGACGAAGCCACCACCGCGCTCGATGCCGAGTCCGAGAATCTGGTGCAGGATGCGATTTACCGGATGATTCAGGGACGCACGACGTTTATCGTCGCCCACCGCCTGTCCACCGTGCGCAAGGCAGGCAAGATCGTGTTTCTCCGATCCGGCCAAATCGTCGAACAGGGCCGCTACGACGAACTCATGGCGCAACGCGGCGAGTTTTTCAGACTGAACGAACTGGCGGGCTAGCCCGACGAACACAGGAGACAGACCATGTCCACATGCACGCTGATTGGAAGCGCGATTCCGAACCTTCCCTGGGAAGAGAGGCCGGCCGGCCAGACCGACCCGATCTGGCGTTCTGCCAGAAATCCGATTATTCCGCGCAACTTCATCCCCCAGGCTGATCGCATCTACAATAGCGCGGCCGTGCCGTTTAAGGACGGCTTTGCCGGTGTGTTTCGCGTCGATGATCGGACGAAAATCTACCGCCTGCATAAAGGCTTCAGCCCGGATGGCATCCACTGGAAGATTGACCATGATCCGATGACCTTTATACAAAACGACCCGGATCTGGAAAAATACGACTCCGGTTATGATCCCCGCGTGGTGTGGATTGACGACCGCTATTACGTGACCTGGTGCAACCGGTTTCATGGGCCGACGATTGGTATGGCCTACACGTTCGATTTCCAGACGTTTCATTTTATCGAAAACGCCTTTTTGCCGTTCAATCGCAATGGCGTTCTTTTCCCCCGGAAAATCAACGGCCATTACGCCATGCTGAGCCGACCCAGCGACAACAGCCACACGCCCTTCGGTGATATTTTCTACAGCCAGAGCCCGGACCTGCTGTATTGGGGCGCGCATCGGTGGGTCATGGGCCCTGTGCGGGGATGGCAGAGCACAAAGATCGGGCCGGGGCCCATTCCGATTGAGACGTCAGCCGGGTGGTTGATGATCTATCACGGCGTCCAGGGATCCTGCAATGGCTTTATTTACAGCATGGGCGTTGCCTTGCTGGACCTCGACAAACCCTGGAAGGTCATCGCGCGCAGCACCCCATATTTAATGGGCCCGGAAACGCTTTATGAAGTGACCGGCCATGTGCCCAACGTTTGCTTCCCCTGCGCGGCCCTGGCCGATTCCAACACCGGACGCATTGCGATCTACTACGGAGCCGCCGACACGGTTGTCGGGTTGGCCTACACAACGTTGGACGCTTTGATGGAGTTCATGGAGTTGTGACGGCGTCGGAAAGAAGGCATGAAGCCAACGAACGTTCAACCGGCCAAGCGCCGTTTCGTCGTGGCCACCACCGCGTTGACGCTGCTTGCCGTGGCAGGCGGACAGTCCGTCCTCGCGGAAGCCGAAGAATCTCGAGGTGCCGTGGTGGCCAATGACGATCTGAATATCTTGCGGGAGCGGATTCTGAAGCCGCTCTTGGAACCGGTTCCTGAGGAAACGGTTCGCACGTTCATGGATGCCTTACAGTCGGATGGCCGTTGGCCGGACATCGACTATAAAGACCATAACACGGCCCTCTGGAAGGCGGCCTATCATCTCAGCAACGTCACCACATTGGCGCGTGCGTTGCAGTCCCCCGAGTCAGGGCTACACGGTGACGAATCTCTGCGCAGCGCGGTTCTGCGCAGCCTCGACTACTGGCTGAGCCGCGACTTCCAGAGCTCGAACTGGTGGTGGAATAAGATTGGCGTGCCGCGCAATCTGTTACCCACCGTCTTGCTGATCGAACACGATCTCTCTGCCGAGCAGCGCAGCCGTGCCTCAAAGATTCTCCGCCGTGCGGGGATCGGCATGACCGGCCAGAACCTGGTATGGGTTGCCGAGATCACAGCGGGCCTGGGTATCCTGGAGAACGACCCGAAGCTGGTTGCAACGGCCTATCAGAGGATCGCCGACGAAATAAAAATCTCTACTCGCGAGGGGATCCAGCCCGACTTCAGCTTTCACCAACACGGCCCCTGCCTCTACAACCACGGCTACGGTGCCGCCTTCGCCAGGGACTGCTCCAGGATCGCCACCCAAGTCACTGGCACACGGTTTGCCTTCCCGTCCGAGACCATCGCTCTGCTGAGCAGCCTGATCCTGGATGGCAGCCAATGGATGACGCGGGGCAGCGTCACCGACTTCGGTGGCGAAGGTCGGGAGATCACGCGCAAGGGACAAAACGCCCATTATCTGAGCACAGCCGCCCAGAACATGCTCCTGCTTCCCACCGGACGCGAAATGGAGTTTCGCGACTTGGAGGCCCGAGCGGCGGGACAGCCCGCCCCGCCGCTGGTCGGCAACCGGCACTTCTGGCGATCGGATTTCATGACGCATCACCGGCCCGGCTTCTACACCTCCGCCCGCATGTTCTCCAGCCGGGTCGCCAACACGGATGGGGCCTACAATAGCGAGGGACTCAAAAGCCACCACATCGCCGATGGCTGCAATCTGCTGCTGCGTTCGGGGCTCGAATATCAAGACATCTTCCCGGTCTGGGATTGGCAGAAAATCCCCGGAACCACCGTCGAGCAGCGTGCGGAGCTGTCCGGCTCGCCCATGCGAATGGGCAAAACGAGCTTTGTCGGCGGGGTCTCGGACGGTGAGCATGGGCTGGCCGCGTGCGATTGGGAACGGGACGGGCTGTCGGCCCGCAAGAGCTGGTTCTTCTTCGACGACGCATACGCCTGCCTCGGCGCAGGGATCACGTGCGATTCGGACGGCCCCGTGGTGACGACGCTGAACCAGTGCAACCGGGTCGGAGACGTCTGGGTCGCCCAAGACCGCCGCGTGCGGAAGCTGGGCAGCGAAACCAACCGGCTCGACGCCCCCGGGTGGATCTGGCACGACGAGGTGGGCTACGTCCTGCTCGAACCCGGGTCGATTCACCTCCACAACGGCCCACAGCAGGGAAGCTGGCGGGAGATCAACCACCGGTATTCCAAGGAACCCGTCGTTCGCGATGTGTTCAGCGCATGGATTGACCATGGTACCCGCCCGCAGAACGTGACGTATGCGTACCTCGTGGTGCCGGGCCTCACAACCGATGCCCTCGCACAATACGTCGCGCACGCCCCGGTCACGATCCTCAGCAACGCCCCCACCCTGCAAGCCGTTTGGCACGAGCGACTCCGCACGGCCGGACTGGCCTTTTATGTGGCGGGCAAAGTCGAAATTCGGCAGGGATTGACAGTCGCCGTGAACAAGCCGTGCCTGGTCCTGCTCACGGAGGCTCCGGAGAAGCTGCTCCTCTCGGTCTCGAACCCCATGAACAAGCCGGTCACGGTTCAACTGGAGGTCAGCCGATTGGTTGAAGGCGAACAGGTCGCAGTCCTCAACGACCCACAGCGTTCCCGAATCACGTTTCTGCTGCCAGGCGGAACGGACGCAGGAAAGAGCGTGTCGCGAGCCTACGCAATACGGTAGCGTACGGGTGAAAGCGACGAGGAAACGGCCTAGCAACCCGTACCCGGATACTTTCGGGCGGGGGCGGCTGAGGATTACGGCTGTTGCGTTTCGATGCACATGACAGGAATCACGGGCGCTGGCGCCTGGGCTGGCAGGGTGAACGTCACGCTGTCCGTCGCCTGTTTGAACGGCACCTCCGCACGCGCGGGATCGGCCAGGAAATAGACCTTCGTGATCGGCGTCGCTATGGCCGGCAGGCGAAATGAGGGTCCGGGCCATTTCAGGAAATGGATATAAACTTTCCCTGGCTTGACCGTGCAACGCCAATTCTGTGCCTTGACCGCTGCCTGTTGCTTGCCGCCTGACTCGGATTTGGGCTGCCCGAGTTCCGCTCCGAACAAGGTGGGTGCCGCACCGTGGATGGCTTCACCATTCACCTTCATCCAGGCGCCCACGGCGGTCAGGCGCTCGATGCTCGGTCCGGGAATCTCGCCCTCGGCCGTGGGGCCGACGTTCAACAGGTAATTGCCGTTCTTGCTGACAATATCGATTAAATTTTGAATCAACACGTCGGACGACTTCCAGTACTCGTCGCTCTTCTTGAATCCCCAGGATTTGTTAATCGTCATGCACACTTCGAACACATTCGACCCCTTCTCGCCGGGAATGAACTGCTCCGGCGTGCCGTAATCGCCGTAGCCCAGTCGGTTGTTGACCACGCATCCGGGCTGGAGTTCGTGAATCATATCCACGATTTCCCGGGCATGCAGCAACTTTGCGCGATCCACGTTGCTGAAGGAGCCGCCGCCATCAAACCACACCGTGCCGATCGGACCGTAGTTGGTGAGCAACTCGCGCACCTGGCCCTTCATGAAGTCCGCGTATTTCTCGATGTCGGCGTCTTTCTTGGGCTGGCCGTGAAACCGGGCCTGGCTGTAGATCGCCGGGCATTCGGGATGATGCCAGTCAATGATCGAGTAATAGACGCAGAAGCGGATCCGGCACTTCACGAGAATCTGTGGGTGGTAGTTGATTAAGAAAGGCGCATCCGGTTATCCTTCTTGTACACAAAACAGAGGAGGATAAACGACACCGGATGCGCGTAGAAACTTTACTAAACCACATGGAGCACTACAAGGGCTTTGTGTACGAGTCTTGCGAATTGGGTGTGATTTTGTTTCGTTGAAGATCAAGCGGCAGAGCGTAGGTGCGCGAGTATGGCGCTGATGCAGATGGCGTTTTTGTGTCGCCAGTGCATGCCCGCCTGTTTGCACCGTCTGACGACCAGGA
>VGWG01000101.1 GCA_016873675.1 Lentisphaerota bacterium
AACATTTGAGGGGGCTGCCAATAACGTCGCATAATATATGTTATGTAAAGTCTTGCTCCGTCTTTTCGAATAATTGCCTGAAAACAAAGGGCATCAACTGATCATCATCATCTGACGCAATTCGGTGAGCCGCGCTTCAATCTCGGACAACGTCAACCGCTCCAGCCGTTCCAAGCTGAACGCTTCTACGCCAAACGACGCCACCGTCGCTCCATAAAGCAAGGAGGTTCTGATCGCCGCCTCGTCGGTTCGCCCGGAACGCGCCAGATGCCCCAGGAAACCGCCGGCAAAGGTGTCACCGGCGCCGGTCGGATCAGCCACCGCATCAACCGGATAGGCCGGAATGATCGCCAGCCCAGCCTTGGAGAAAAGCTGCGCGCCGTGCTCGCCCTTCTTGATCACCACGTAACGCGGCCCCATCGCCAGAATCGCCGCCGCGCACTCCCGCAGGTTGTGCCGACCGGTCAGCAACCGGGCTTCGCCGTCGTTGAGCATCAGCAGATCCACCCGGCTGATCACGCGTTCCAGCGCCTCCCGCGCAATAGTGATCCACAGATCCATCGTGTCGGCAATGACGAATTGCGCCCCGCAGGCCTGATTCAAGACATGCTCCTGCAGGTCCGGCCCGATGTTGCCCAACAGCACATACGGCGCGCTTCGAAAGGCATCCGGCAGTTCCGGCTTGAAGTCGGCAAACACACCCAGCTCCGTCCGGATCGTCCGGCGGTTGATGAAATCCGCCGCATACTCCCCGCTCCAACGAAAGGTCGGGCCGGGCGCGCGCTGCAAGCCGGTTAAATCGATGCCAAAAGATCGATATCGCGCCACAAACGCCTCTGGAAAATCCGAACCGACGATGCCCACCGCGCCGACGCGCGCGAAGAATGACGCGGCGGCGCAGGCGTAAGTCACCGAACCGCCCAATACATTCCTGCGGGATTCCACCGGCGTGGCGATATCATCAATCCCGATCGAGCCGACCACCCAGATATCGACCGCACGCGTCGCTCCGCACGCGCCGGCCTCCGTCATCCCATCGTTCATCGTGTCCCTACCTTTTCTGATTGAGATAATGTGCGATCGCATCGAATGCCAGGATATACCCGTAGCCCCCAAAACCCATGATCTGGCCGATGCACACCGGAACCGTCAGGCTTTGATGACGAAACGGCTCGCGGCTATGCGTGTTCGACACATGCACTTCGACGCAGGGCAGCCCGCAGGCGCTGATGGCATCGCGCACAGCCACGCTGGTGTGCGTATAGGCGGCCGGATTGATGATGATGCCGTCGCACATCCCGCGGCTCGTCCCGATGTAACGCACCAAATCCCCCTCGACATCGCTCTGATAATGCTCAACCGATCCGCCTGCGGAAGCCGCATGCTGGGTCACAGCCCGCACGATGCCATCGAGTGTCTCACGGCCATAAATTCCGGGCTCCCGTGTTCCCAGCAAGGCCAGATTGGGTCCGTTCACAATCCGTATGCGTATGTTCATGGGCATCCTACTCCTTTTCTCCGAGCCCCGGCCGGTCAGGATGTGCGCGTGCACAGCCTCCACGCGGCGTCGACGCGCGCCGCAACTGGGCAACCGGTATGCGGTGTTGCTGATGATCGCCTGACCGCACAATCACGATACCGCGCAACACGTCGTGGCCAATAACCACGCCGCTCACTTCGGGCCCGTGAACGTCAGTGCCAATGGGCGGCAAGGCATCCATCGCCTCACAGTATTGCTCATATTCGAACCGCAGGCAACACTTGATCCGTTCGCAGCCGCCGTTGAGACTCGTGGGCAGCAGCGGGATGCCCTGAATCTTGGCCATGCGGATATTGATCGGAACAAACTCTTTCTGCCACGTGCAGCAGCAATAGGCGCGGCCGCAGCAGCCGATCCCTCCGATCATGGCGCATAACTCCCGCGGCCAAACCGGTTTCAGATCGATGCGGGCTTTGATATCAACGGGAATCAGGGCGAGGACGCGCTTGGCATCCAATTCCTCATCACATCCGAATTGGATCGCAAACCGGTCGTGGTTCAGGCTGTAATGCGCATTCAGCGGCTTGAACGACAGACCGCTGGCCCGCACCCGTTCGGTGATCCGCCCCAAGTCAATTTTGGCTGCGGCCCGGTTGGCCTCGATCCGGCTCTGATCGGCCTCTGTGGCAATCCGGATGAATGTGGCGGTCGGCAGATGTTCCGCCGGGGCGTCGTCCACGACCACACCGTTCTCTGCGCAATCGTCAATCGCCACGATCACGGCGTCGCCCGCGCCGGGCACACGCGTGCCGGCCTTCAGGCGACAGATCAGCGCCCCTTTTCCAATGACATGCACCACACACAGTTGTTCCAAACCCGTCATACCCGTTTCTCCGCTTGAACACCCGTAACGATGCGGTCCATCCAATACGCCAAGACGTAATCTTCCGAGAGGTTGCGTTCCAATTGCCGCTGGATACCGTCGACGGCTGCGACATTGGCCAGAGCCTGTCCGGCTGTCAGCCCCGCCGCGCGCGCGCGCAGGATCTCCAGTTGCTCCGGATAGTGCAGCAGATCGGCCGAGCCGCCGGAACGAATCACCAGCAAATCCCGGTACCAGTCCTGCAGCGCGATCAAAACAGCCAGACGCCCCTCACGGTATCGCGCGCTGATGCGCGCACTCATCACATCGCATGACTCGTCACCATCACCCTCATCTTTCGCTTCGGCCCTGACCTGTTTCTCGGCCTCCTCTTTGATCGTCGCCAGCAGGGCACCGATCTGAGCGGATGTCGCCAGCGCCGACAGGGGACCCGGAGGAAGCGGCGCCGCCAGAATCTGTAACAGCTCGACGCGCCAGACGGCGTTGAGGGTGTGGACCTGATGGTCAACATCCAATCGCTGGCAGCGTGAGAGAATGGTGGGCAGGAGGTTCTGCGGACTGTCGGTGAGCAATAGAAACAGGGTCTGTGGGGGCGGTTCCTCCAGGGTCTTGAGAAAGGCGTTGGAGGCCGACGCATTCATGCGATCGGCACCCACGATGACCCCGACCTTCCAACCCCCTTCGAATGAGGTCTGTTCGATGGCTGGGAGCAACCGCTCTCGAATCTGATCAATGCTGATCTGCCGGGATTTCTTCTCGGGCACGATCCAGACGACGTCATATGCGGTTTGATCCCTGACGCGAACACAGCGGGCGCACGCGCGGCAGGGCGCATCTGGCTCCCTGCAGTAGAGCCGTTGCAAAATCCGGGTCGCCAACTCCCCCGCATCACCGCGGATGTCGCCGGTGATGATCAGGCCGCCGGGCATCCGCCCGGATGCGTGGGCATGCCGCATGCAGTCAAAGGCCGCATCAACCTGCATGACCCACCGCCTCTTCTGTTGCAGAGGGCGCTGGCAGATGGGGCAGCACCGCCTGCCAGACCTTCGCACACACCGCCTCCACCGGCTGCGCGGTGTCCAACACCCGGAAACGACGGGGTTCGCGCGACGCGAGATCGAGAAAACCGTTGCGAATTTTCTCGTGAAACGCCCGCGACTCCCGTTCAAAGCGATCGGCTGGCACCGCGCCCGCCTCTCCGGTCCGTGCATGGACGCGTTGAAATCCGATCTGCGTGCCGATATCGAACAGCAGCGTGAGGTCTGGAACCAACCCGCCGGTCGCGAACGTGTTCAACGCGCGCAGCGTATCCAAATCAAATCCGCGTCCGTAGCCCTGATAGGCCAGCGTCGAATCGGTGAAACGATCACACACCACCCACGTGCCCCGTTCCAGCGCCGGCACGATCACCTGCGCGGTCAACTGGGCGCGGCTGGCGCAAAACAGAAGCACCTCGGCGGTGGCCACCGGCGATTCCCCTGCTCCGTCGTGCTGCAAAAGCTGGCGCACCGCCTCGCCCGTCGGCGTGCCGCCGGGTTCCCGCGTGTGCAGCACGGTAACACCGCTGACGCGCAACTGCTCCGCCAGCCGCCGGCTGTGCGTGCTTTTGCCGCTCCCCTCGGGTCCTTCACAGGTGATGAACAATCCACGCATCCACGCCTACCGTTTCTTCAGTTTCTGACCGTCCTTGGAATCGCGGACCTCCCAGCCAGCGGACGCAATCGCATCGCGCAGCCGGTCGGACTCGGCCCAGTTCTTCCCTTTCCGAGCCGCGCTGCGGGCCTCAAACAACTGTTGGATCGCTGCGGGCACCGCTTCGTCGCGGACCCGCCCAAAATCGAGCACGCCCAGCACCCGGTCAAGCTGCTTGAGCAGGGCGGCAACAGCGGCCGCCTCCGCCGATGTCACCGCGCCGGCGCTCAGGGCGGCGTTGCCATCGCGCACCATCCCAAAGAGGGCCGCCAGCGCCTCGGGCAGATTCAGGTCGTCAAAAACCGCCGCGTTAAACGCATCCCGGCCGGAGGCCGCCCAGACGGGCAGCCCCTCGGACGGCTCGCAACCACCCGCCGTATCGGCGAGCTGGTCGATAAACGCATCGATGCGGGACAAGGCCGCCCGAGAGGCCTCCAGGGCGTCAAAGGTGAAGTTCAGCGGCTGGCGATAGTGGCCGCTGATCAAGACATAACGGATCCAGCGCCCCCCCCACCCTTTCGTGATCAGGTCGCGCAACGTGTAGAAGTTCCCCAGCGATTTGGACATCTTCTCGCCGTTGACGCGCAAATGGGCGCAGTGAAGCCAGTAACGGACAAACGGTTGCCCTGTGGCGCCCTCTGCCTGAGCGATCTCATTCTCGTGGTGCGGAAACAAGTTGTCGATCCCGCCGGTATGGATGTCGAATGATGCGCCGAGGTATTTCATGCTCATGGCCGAACACTCGATGTGCCAGCCGGGACGTCCCCTGCCCCACGGCGCGTCCCACGCGACTTCACCGTCCTTTTCATCCCACCCCTTCCACAGGGCGAAATCGCCGACGTTCTCTTTGTCGTACTCGTCAAGGGCAACGCGTGTGCCGATCTGCAGTCCCGCGCGGTCGAGATGGGCCAGTCGGCCGTAACGCGGAAAGGCGTCCACCTTGAAATAGACCGATCCGTCCTCCGTGCGATAGGCCAGCCCCTTGTCCAGCAGGGTCTGCACCAGCACGATCATCTCCGGGATGTGATCGGTCGCGGCGGGATAGACCTCGGCGGGCTCAATATTGAGCGCCTTCAGGTCGTCAAAAAACGCCTCGACATAGGGCTGGGTGTACGTCTTCAATGGCAGGCTGGCGGCCGATGCGCCCCGAATCGTCTTGTCGTCCACATCCGTCAAATTCATCACCTGCGTCACGCGCAACCCGGCGTAGCGGAGGGTGCGGCGCAAGAGATCCTCAAAGAGGTAGGCGCGAAAATTACCGATATGGGCGAAGTTGTAGACCGTCGGACCGCAGGTGTACAGGCGCGCATGCCCGCTTTCCAAAGGTTCGAAGGTCTCCTTGGATCGCGTCAATGTATTATAAAACTGCATCGTTCTCGATTCCTTTTATGATCCCGTCCGCGCGTCAGGTCCAGCGAGTGGCGCAACCGACGCCACGGCCATCGCGGAGATCCCCTCCCGGCGTCCAATAGCGCCCATCCCTTCGACCGTCGTAGCCTTCACCGAGACCGCCTGCACGCCGATGGACATGGCTGCGGCGAGCCTCTCGCGCATGGTCGGAATGAACGGAGCGAGCCGGGGAGCCTCCGCCAAGACGGTCGCGTCGGTGTTGACAATCCCCCACCCCGCCGTCCGCAGCCTGTCGGCCACCTGCCGCAGCAGGGCGAGGCTGTCGGCATCCTTCCAGCGGGCGTCCGAGGGCGGAAAATGGTGGCCGATGTCGCCGTCCGCGATGGCACCCAGCAGGGCATCCATAAGCGCATGCGCCAGCACATCCGCGTCTGAATGGCCGTCCAGCCCTCGCTCGTGGGGTATTTCCACGCCGCCAATCACCAGCCGACGGCCGACGGCCAGGCGGTGCGCGTCAAATCCTATTCCGGTCCTGATCATGCGGGCGAGTATAGCGAAAAATGCGCGCGAAAACAATCGCCGAGTCTCGTGATTGCCGAAAAGAAATCGCGCTGGCCTTTCTCCCCCAATTTTGGCAATCTGTAAACACTATGAACCGATCTGATACCAAACACCGGCCCTCTTGCGTTTCCTCAGATGTTTCCGGCCATCGCCGCAGGCAGACGATTGTCGAGTCGGACCAGCGCCAGCATCTGGACAATGCACCGAACCGGCCCGCCAGCATCCCTTTCTTCGTCGAGCGTCTGGTCAACGCGGCTACGGCCCCCAAGCCCCGTCCGCGCATCGGCACCCTGTGTAATTTCATTCCCGTGGAAATCATTCTGGCCGCTGGCGCGGATACGGTCCGTCTCGACTGCGGAAACAGCGCGGCGGCTCTTGCCGGCGAGGAGCACCTCGCGGGTGACATCTGTCCGCTCGCGCAGGCGACGTTGGGACTTTTCCTGCGAGAGGATGGCATTCCCAGCACCTGCGACGCTTTTGTGATCCCCGCTTCGTGCGATGCCAAACGCAAGCTGGCGGACATCCTCGCCGACTTCGGACCGGTCTTTCAGCTTGCGATGCCGACGGACCCGGACCCTGCGCGCCATGCCGATGAGATTATCGTCGAGTTCAAGCGACTCGCGGCTTTTGTAGCCGACATCACCGGCCACGCTCCGAACCGCGCCGACCTGCACGCCGCCATCAGCCTCACGGCGCGCCGCAGCGACCTCATCCGCCGCCTGCAGGATGCGCGGATCGCCCAGCCCGGATCGCTCTCCATACGCGATCTCTTCGTCACGGTTCAGGCTTCACTCTTCTCTCCCGAACCCATTGAAACCTGGCTCAAGCCGGCCGAGATTCTCCTCTCCGAGGTGCAGGCGTGTGTGCCCGAACCCCGCAGCTTCAGGCGGCGCGTGGTGCTCACCGGTTCGCCGATTGTCTGGCCGAACTTCAAGCCACTCAACCTGCTCGAACTGTGCGGGGCCGATGTCGTTGCCGATACCATCTGCACCGGCGGCCATTCGTGCTGCGATCCGGTCCGCGTCGCCGGCGCCAGCCTGGAAGCCGCTTACCGCGCGCTCGCCGAGCGTGCGGCCTTCGGTCTGGTCTGCCCGTGCTTCAGTTCGCAGGCCACCCGTCTCAGCCGCATCATTGATCTCGTGGAGAAGCGTCATGCCGACGGTGTTGTCCAGTATGCGCTCCGGTTTTGTCATGCGTTTGACCTTGAGAACTGTCGCATTGAGAGCACGCTTCGCGACCGCCGCATCCCGTTTCTCAACCTGAGCACCGACTACAATCTGGAGGACACCGAGCGGCTCCGCGCTCGCATCGAGATCTTCTTGGAGACGTTATGATGGACATTGACATCCCGTCCGACCACAGCTAACATGATTCGCGTCATATCAATCCGGGAGAACATCCATGTCACGTATTCTCAATTTCAGTGCCGGGCCGGCTATGCTGCCGGTCGAAGTCCTCGAAGCCGCGCAAGCCGACCTCGTCGATTATCAGGGATCGGGGATGTCGATCATGGAGATGTCGCATCGCGGCAAGGAGTACGAGGCGGTTCACGACGAGGCGATCGCCAACCTCAAGGAGTTGCTCGGGCTTGATGATGCGTTTGAGGTGCTGCTGCTTCAGGGCGGCGCGAGCCTGCAATTCGGCATGATCCCGATGAACTTCTTGGGCGCGGGTCAGACCGCCGATTACGTCAATTCGGGGAGCTGGGGATCGGCCGCCATCAAGCAGGCCCGTTTGATCGGCACGGTGGGCATCGCCGCAGATTGCGAGAAGGATGTCCCGACGCGCGTGCCTGCGCCCGGCGATCTGAACCTGACCCCCGGCGCCGCCTATCTGCACCTCACATCGAACGAGACGATCTCCGGCGCGCAATGGAAGGCGTTCCCAACCCCCAACGCACCGCTCGTGGCCGACATGTCCTCGGACATCCTGTCGCGCCCCTTCAATGCCAAGCCATTCTCGCTCATTTACGCCGGCGCCCAGAAAAACTTGGGCCCCTCCGGCGTCACGGTCGTCGCCATTCGCAAGGACTTTGCCGATAGGGAATCCAAGACGCTTCCCGCGATGCTGCGCTACAGCACGCACATCGAAAACAAGTCGCTGTACAACACCCCGCCCTGCTTCAGCATCTATACTCTGACGCTCGTTACCCGCTGGCTCAAGGCGTTCGGCCTCGAGCGGATGCACCGTCAGAACGTCGAAAAAGCGGCGATGCTCTATCAGCGGATCGACGCGACGGCCTTTTACCGCGGCACCGCCCGCAAGGAATGCCGCTCCGACATGAATGTGACGTTCCGCCTGCCGACGGTCGAGCTGGAAGACCTCTTCATTGCTCAGGCATCCAAGCTTGGCATGAAGGGACTCAAAGGGCATCGCTCCGTGGGCGGCGTACGCGCCTCGATCTACAACGCCTTCCCCGTCGCCGGGGTTCGGACGCTGGTCGACTTCATGTCCGACTTTGAAGCGCGCAACGGGTAAGCGCCATTCCATCCTGACTCTATTTCCCCTTCACATCCTCTCTTCTCCTGCGAACGTCCGGCATCATGGTGGCGAGATTGCGAGTCTACCATGCACGACGTGGTTCGGCCAATTTCT
This sequence comes from Lentisphaerota bacterium, assembly GCA_016873675.1. Lineage (NCBI taxonomy): Bacteria > Pseudomonadati > Lentisphaerota > Lentisphaerota bacterium. The sequence goes on from VGWG01000101.1 coordinate 8,562, forward strand.
GTGACAACCGACCGGCCTTCTCCGCATATTCCTTGAACAAATCCACATAGCACCTGTAGTTAGCGTAGGACACGCCTGGAGGAGTCTGGTGATCGCAACTGACAAGGAATCCGCCCTTGGCAGCCGTCGGCAAAAGCCTCTCAAATTCCCTGCGCATGGCCTCCGGCCCTTTGTCCATGGTCATTTTATCGAAATGACCAATGAACTTCATGCGCGGGTGGTCCCTCCGCAACGTCGCGATGTCAACACCCGCTTGCCGCTCAAGGGGCAGGATGCCGTCCAGCCCGGCCTCGGCAAACCAGTGGGCAGGAATGGCGATGTCTCCATCTGAATCAATTATGGGGAGAACCCCCTTGGCGCGCAGGGATGGAATAACCCGATCGTAATAGGGGCGCATGAACTCGTCGAAGCAGTCTTTGGATAGCATGGGGCCGTTGTTGTAACTCATGTCCTCGCCAAAGGTCATGAAATCCGGAGTGCAAATTGAGCACACCTGCTCGATTACGAGCAGGATCCAGTCGGCCAAGTCCGAGTTGATGCGGTGCATCAGTTCGGGTTGATCGTAGAACGCGTACAAATGCCGTTCGATTCCCAGAAGGCCCCTGGCAAACCAGAAAAAGCCATCCACAGTGAACCAGAGCACAACGTCCCCGTGCTCCTGTTCCGCCGCCCAGACCCGCCAACGCGCAGCATCAACAGGATCCG
>VGWG01000102.1 GCA_016873675.1 Lentisphaerota bacterium
AGAAAGCGGTCGCGGTCGCGTTGCTTCTCCCGGTGCCGCCACACCTTGTTCCGAACGAGATAGGTGTAGAACACGTCCGATCCGATGTAGAACGAATCGTGCGATTCAAGCATCGCCTCCGCCTGGGGCCAGTTCGATTCTAGAATCCGGCGCGCGACCAGCATGCCGACGGTCTTACCTCCGATCAGGCCGCTGCCGATCAGGCGGGCGCGGACGGCAATCAGATCTTCCAGCCTGAGGTGCCGCTCCACCAGCGCCATCATGGCCGGATCGCGCGTGACCATCATCCGGACGATCTGATGCCGGACGTCAGCCTCCTGTTCCGGCGCATGCCATGCGTCCCCGCGCGAGGCCACGATCTCCCCGGCGCGCCCAAAGACCCGCTGGCCGTGCTCGCCTGCTTCTGCCCAGGACGGACCGGCTGCGGCCAGCACCCGGGAGATCACAGCGCTGGACGTCACCTGTTCAAAGCGGTCATCCGCCCGCCAGGCGTGCAGCATGTGGATGGTCGGCGTGTAGCGAAACTGCGTCTTGATCGGCCGGACATGCAGGACCTCTTGATGACGAAAGACGTCCAGAAACAACTGGGTGGTTTCAATGATTGGCTCGGTGGCCTGGCGTGAATGCCGGTGCCGCAGCAGACCGAAATAGGTGATGGTCTGGAGGTCAAAGAGATACGGACAGGTCAGCATGAAAAAATTGCCGAGCATCGCGTCCGAATACCAGTCCACGGCCAGATCGGAGAGGCAATCAAAGAGGTAATAGGCTCCGGGGCCAGCCTCGGTGATCGCGCTGTGGATCCGGTGAATAAAGGATTCAAAGCCATCCTCAGGATCCAGTGTCATCGTCTGAATGCCGCTGTCCGGAGCGATCAGCGGGGCGTGCCGGGCAAACCTGAAGTAGATCAAGCGCCGTCCATCGCGCTGCGCGGCGCGCACATAGGGTGTCACAAACACCTGATAGTCCTGAATCGCCTCGACGTGCCAGACGATGTTGTCGCCCGTGAGAATGCCGCTCAACGCCGCGTCCAGCGATGGCAACCCGGTGGTGTGAACAGGCGCATGCTCGGACATGGCGATTTTACTCCCGTTCCAAAGGCAGTTCCCCGGCCTCGTCTCTCGTCTCCGGCACCGCCGATGCCTGCTGCTTGGCACGCGCGCGGCGGGACGGCTTGGGGAGGGTGGGCGGCGGCTCGTTAGAAGCGGTGCCGACATCGAGCTCACGGACGCCGATCTCGCGCAGCCGCATCGACACGATCTTGGAGACGCCCTTATCCTGCTGGGTCACGCCATAGACGATGTCGGCGCTGGCGATGGTGTGCTGGTTGTGCGTAATGATCAGGAACTGCGACTGCGCGAGAAAGTCCTTGAGCGCCTGAACGAACCGGCCAATGTTGGAGTCATCCAGGGCGGCGTCCAGCTCGTCGAGCATGCAGAACGGCGAGGGCTTGATCATATAGATGGCGAAAAGCAGGCTGACGGCCGTCATGGTGCGCTCGCCGCCGGAAAGAAGCGTCACCGACTGCGGCCGCTTGCCGGGCGGCCGCGCGATGATGTCCACGCCGCATTCGAGCGGGTCCTCCTGGTTTTCCATAAGAACGAGCCGGGCGGTCCCGCCGTTGAACAGCTTGGTGAACATGATTTCGAAATTGGCGTTGGCCTGAGAAAAGGTGGCCTTGAACATCTCAGAGGTCTTGGCGTTGATCATCTGAATCAAATTGAAGAGCTGCTCCTTCGCCTTGACGAGGTCGTCTTCCTGCGCCCGCAGGAAGGTGTAGCGCTCTTCGAGTTCCTTGTACTCCTCAATGGCGACGAGGTTAACCGGGCCCATGGCCGCGATCTCGGCCTGGAGCTGAATCAGGCGCGGCTCGACGTCGGTAATCTCGGGGACGACCCCGCCGGGCCAGCGTGGGTCGGGCTGTGCGATCAACTGGTCAACCGTGAGGCCATAGTCATTGTAGATGCGGTCGAGATGGTTCTGCCGGTGCATTCGCGACTCGGCGAGTTCGAGGTCGGATCGACTCTTCTCGTTGCGGGCTTCCTCGTGGAGGCGGCGAAGCTCGCCGAGGGCCGCATCGGCCCGCTCGAACTCGACGCCTTTTCTGGCCCGGACCGCGCGTCCTTCGTCAATGCACGCGTGGATGCGGGCGGATTCATCAACCATGCCCTGCAGGCTTCCGCTCAGTTCGTCGCTCTCGGCCGTCAGCCGCGCGATCCCCTCGTCGTAAGACTTCACGCCTTGACTGCGGCCTTGCAGCAGACGTTCAAGCTCCTCACTCCGCGCTGCAAGTGACGCCGCCTGGCTCTCGGCATGCGCCGCCTGTTGCATCAATCCCTGGCTGGCGAGACGGGCGTCGGCGAGGCGGTCGGCGATTTCATTCTGCGTCCCTTCGAGTTCCTGAAGAGCTGCGGCGATGGCCGCCGAACGCTCGATCCCCTGCTCGCGGGCAGCGGCCAGAGCCTGCAATTCGGCGGCGTGCGTCTGCTGCTGCTGGCCATCACCGGAGGTCTTCGACTGCACCGTGTCCAGTTCGCGGCTAACGACGTCAAACCGCTGACGGGTTCGCTCCGCGTCGCGCGCCACGCTCTGGAACTCGCCGTCCTTCTGAGCGGCCAGCCGTTTGGCGTCATCGAGCTGGCGGCGCGTCTGGACTTCAGCCTCCTTGAGTTCAGCACAGCGGCTGGAGGCCTGTTCGAGTCGCTTGCGGATGGCAGTGGCACCCGCTTCGAGCGCGTCCGTCTGGGCGATGGCGTCAGCGATGAGCATCTGCCGCGCGAGCGGACTCGACACCTGGTTTTCGGGCATCCACGCCTCGGCGGTGCCGTCGGCGTGGAAGACAGCCCCGCTGCGGGTGACGACGGTGCAGCCCGCGGGTAGCGGGCGGGGAACGGCCTCCAGGGTGTCCGCCAGAAAGACGTGCCCGAGGAGACGCCGCGCGGCCGGGGCGAAATCGGCGGTGGGCCGGACCTGGTCAATCAGGGGCGCGAGGCCGGCAGGAGCGGCCGGCGCGGCAGGCGCGGGGGCGTCGGCAATGATCACGCGGGCCGCCGAGGGGCGGCCCTGGGCGAAGAGCGCGGCCATCACGTCGACCGCGTCGGCGGCCTGGCGCACCACGACGGCATCCAGCCAGGCCCGCAAGGCCGCCTCCAGTGCGAGCCGGAGGTCGTTGGGGGCGGAGAACTGCTCGGCGAGTGGGCCGATAACGGCATCGGCGGCGAGCTTCAGCGGGTTGTCCGGGTCCAGAATCAGGCGGGTGCCGGGCGCAAGCTCGTCGTCTGCCGAGGCGCGGTCGGACAACAAATCGAGCTGGGCGCGCTTGGCGGCGAGTTGGGCTTGCAAGCGCGAATACTCGTCCTGCGCGGATTTCTGCCCAGCCTCGGCCTCGGCGCGCACATCCTGGAGCGCCTGTAGCGCCTCGGCGCGCGTCTCGGCCTCGGCATGCAGGCTGTCCCGCTCCACGGCAAGCGCGCCGCGCGCTCGCTCGACGCCCGCGACCTGCTCTGCGAGCTGGGCGTGTTCGGCGGCGAGCCGCTCATGCTGCATCAGAAGGACCCGCTGGCGGGTCTCCATCTCGGAGAGCTGCGCCTGCAACTGCGCGGCCCGCCGCTCCCGGCCCAGCGATTGCTCGCGCATCTGCTGCAATTCGGCGCGAGACTGGTCGATCGCCCGCTTCTGCTCATCAAAGAGACGCTGCGCCTCGGCGGACGCCTGGCGCGCTTGCTCGCCTTGGGAGGCCAGCGACTGACGGTGCAGCTCGAGCTCGGCCGACTGGGTGGCCAGCCACTCAACCTGCTGGCGGGTCTGGGTGATCTCGCGCGTATCGCGCTCGGCCCAGCCGCGATATTCGGCGATCCGCTGTTCGTTGACGCGGATCACCTCTTGCGCCCGAAGGAGGCGGTTGTCGGCCTGAGCCGCCGATTCCGTGAGCACGCCGATCTGCTGCTCCGTCCGGAGCATCTCCTCGTGGATGCGGGACGAAACCTGTTCGGCTGCCATCACGGCGTCTTGCTCCTGCGCCAGGCGGACCGTCAGCCGCTCCGACGCCGCGTCCAGGTCACGGATGCGAATATCGAGCGCCGCCAGCCGCCGACGGGTGACGAACAGGTCGATGCCGCGCAGCTCGTCGCGCAGCTCCTTGAATTTCTGAGCCTTTCCGGCCTGACGCTGCAGCGAACCAATCTGCCGTTTGACCTCGCGAATCACATCGGTCAGCCGGAGCAGGTTGGCTTCGGTCTGTTCCAGCTTGCGCAGTGCCTCCTTGCGGTCGGCCTTGAACTTGGTGATGCCGGCCGCCTCCTCGAAGATGGTGCGCCGGTCCTCGGGCTTGGACGAGAGGATGGCATCAATCTGCCCCTGGGCCATGACTGAATAGGAGGTGGTGCCGATGCCCGTGCCCATGAGGAGGCGGTGGATCTCCTTGAGGCGGCAGGGGGTCTTGTTCAGGAAATACTGGCCCTCGCCCGACCGGTACACGCGCCGGGTGATGGTGACCTCGTTGAACTCGGTGTCGAGGACGCCTTCGCAATCGGCGAAGGTGATGGAGACCTCGGCCAGTCCCAGGGGCTTGCGGCTGTCGGTGCCGTTGAACAGGACATCGCTCATCTTGGCGCAGCGCAGCGCGGTCGGGCGCTGCTCGCCCAGCACCCAGCGGATGGCGTCCGACACGTTGCTCTTGCCGCAGCCGTTCGGGCCGACGATCGCTATCAGCCCCGGTTCAAACGACATGCGGGTACGATCAGCAAAGCTCTTGAAGCCGATGATTTCCAGCGTTTTTAAATACACGGGCGCCTCAGGTTGCGGCAGCCTGCCACCCAGCGGGTCGCGGCGGAGACTGTGAACGAAGAACGGGCTGATATATACCACGAATGAGGGGGGCGCAGCAAGCCGATCCTATGAACGGGGGGCATTTCTGGCCCATAGCTTCACGTTGGGATCCGCAGATTGCGCAGATGTTGATTCAATCTGTGGTCATCCGCGAAATCTGCGGAAAAGTTACTGCGGTCGATTATTCCCCCTCTGTGGGCGGTGGGCTCGTCCGTAACTTGGACAAATTCTCTGAATATCGCGACACGTTGCGAATTCAGTTGCTGAATATGGGCTATGAATCTGATTGGCGGGTCTTGCTCAAGCCGATGAAATGGAAGCGGCGCTTAAATCGCACGGCCGATCGTCTGCGCCAGGGCCTCCGGCGTGAGGCCAAACTGCTCGCGCAGGCCGGCGGGGGTTCCCTGCGGAATAAAGCGGTCGGGCCAGCCGAACCGGTGCACGCGCGCCTGGGACACGCCGAGCGTGTCCAGCTCCTCGGCGAGCGCGCTGCCGAAGCCGCCGGCGACCGCGCCGTTTTCCAGCGTCACAAACCGGGCGCCGGATTCCGCCTGCTGGCGGAGCCGCTCCCGGTCCAGCGGCTTGATGAACCGCGCGTTGACGACGCCCGCCGCGACGCCCCGCTCGCGCAACCGCGCCGCCGTCTCGCAGCCCAGGGTGACAAAATCGCCGAGCGCCCAGATCCAGACCGGCGGACCGTCGCCGGTCGGCGGCTCGACCACCTCCGCGACGCCGACGGGCAGCGGCTCCGCAGTCACGGCGGCGGCGGCGCCGCCGGCCGGATCGCGGGGATAGCGGATAGCGACCGGGCCGGGATGCCGCGCCGCCGTTTCCAGCATCCGGCCCAGTTCGGCCTCGTCGCGCGGCTGCATGAACACCAGATTCGGCAGGCAGCGCAGCATCGGAATGTCAAACACCCCGTGGTGCGTCGGACCATCGCTGCCGACCACACCGGCGCGGTCCATGCAGAACACCACCGGCAGTCCCTGCAGGCAGACGTCGTGCATCACGCAATCAACCGCCCGCTGCATGAAGGTCGAATAGATCGCCACGAACGGTCTCAGCCCCTCGGCCGCCAGCCCCGCCGCAAACACCACGGCGTGCTCCTCGCAGATGCCGACGTCGAAGAACCGGTCGGGAAATTGCCGCGCAAACCCGGTGAGGCCCGTCCCGCCGCACATGGCGGCGGTGATCGCCACCACCGACGGATCGCGCTGCGCCAGCACGCACAGCCGCTCGCCCAAAACGTGCGAATAGCCCCGCGGGGGCGGCGCGGCCTCTCCCCCCTCGGGATCGAAACAGCCGACCCCGTGCCACGCCTCGGGATTCAACTCGGCGGGCCGATGGCCGCGCCCCTTGAGGGTCGAGACGTGGATCAGGATCGGCCGGTCATAGGCCCGGGCGACGGTGAGCGCGTCGCACAGCGCGCCGAGGTCGTGGCCGTCCACCGGCCCCATGTAGCGCAAGCCGAACTCCTCAAACAGGGCGTTCTTCAGGAACAGGCTCTTGACCGCCTGTTCGGTGCGATGGTAGACCCCGCGCAACGAATCCATTCGCAGACGGTGGCCGACCTGCTCCGCCGCCGCCTTCCAGCGGTTGTAGCTCGGGCTGGCGAGCAGCCGGCCCAGATGCGAGGAGATCGCCCCGACCGGCCCGCCGATGGACATCTCGTTGTCATTCAGGATCACGATCATCCGGCGGGTCACCGAACTCAGGGTGTTCAACGCCTCCAGCGAAATGCCGTTGCCGAGCGAGGCGTCGCCGACGACGGCGACCACCGACTCGCGCCCGCCGCGCCTGTCGCGCGCCGCAGCCATCCCCATGGCCGCCGAGATCGCCGTCCCGGCATGGCCCGCGCCGAAGGCGTCGCACGGACTCTCCTCGCGCTTTTGGAATCCTGAGAGCCCGGCGGGCTGGCGGAGGGTGTCAAAGCGGTCGCCACGGCCGGTCAGCAACTTCCAGGCATACGTCTGATGGCCGACATCCCAGACAATCTTGTCGGCCGGCGGCTTGAACACCCGCAGCAGCGCGACCGTCAGATCGACGACGCCCAAATTCGAGGCCAGATGCCCTCCGTTCCGGCTCACCACCGCAATAATCCGTTTGCGGATCTCTTCGGCCAGAAGCGGCAACGCGTCAGCCGGCAGATTGCCCACATCTCCAGCGCCGGTAATGGTTTGCAGTAGGCTCATGATGCGTGAAGCGTCCTGATTTGTTTTTGTGTGTCTTGGTAGTATAGCCGTTCCCGCGATCATTTGCACCAGAAAGTATTGAAACCGCTGTCGTGATATTGACGTTTCGCTCCACTTGTGGCAGACTCCCCGTACGAACTCGCAGCGTGCCTGTTTCGTACCTGTTTTTACAGTCGTACGACCGGAGCCGACCGGAGCCGACGAAACGTGTTTGAGTGATGATCACATCCGAGGGATCCGATGAAATACGACTACGACCTCATTTGCATTGGACTTGGGCCTGCTGGCATGGCGGTGTCCATTATGGCGAGTTCAATGGGACTCAAAGTGGCGGCCATTGAAAAAAACGCTATCGGCGGAGAGTGCATGAATGTCGGTTGCATTCCCTCCAAGGCGCTGCTACACGTTGCCCGTGCGCGTAACTTCTATTCGAACCTGGCTGACTATGGATTGTCGCCGGTTGAGGCGCCGAAAGTCAACAACCCGTTCGCCATCATTCAACAGCATCTGTCATACATTTCAGAGAAGAAGACGAGCGCCATGTTTGACAAGGTTGACGTAATTTTGCGCGAGGGGTCAGCCGTCTTTATCGACGCACACCGGGTCAAAGTGGGCGAAAAAACACTGAGTGCCAAGCGCATCTTTGTCGCAACAGGCACTCGCCCGATGGTGCTGCCGATTCCCGGCATAGCATCCATTCAATTCCTCACCAATGAGAATGTATTTAAACTGCAACGCATTCCGCCGCGCTTGATTGTCTTGGGAGGCGGTGCTATCGCGTGTGAATTGAGTCAAGCGTTCCAGCGCTTGGGCAGTCAAGTCACCATCATTCAGCGTTCAGCCTGCTTGCTATCGGCTGGCGAACCAAGCGCCGCTGCAATCCTGCAAGACGCCCTGCAGAAAGAAGGCGTGCGTGTTTTGACTGGCCATCAACCCGCCAGGATTGAAAAGCAGGGCGATGCCGTTGTGTTATATACCGACAAAGGAACAGGCGTGGTTGGCGACGAACTCCTGGTCGCAACAGGGCGAAAACTTGATTATCGGGATCTGGCGCTGGACAAAGCGGGTGTTGCCGTTGGCGGGAAAGGCCAGATCATGGTCAACAAGTTCCTGCAAACCAGCCAACGAAACATTTATGCCGTCGGCGACTGCAACGGCCACCACCTGTTCTCACACGCCGCGATGCACCAAGGCATGATCGCATTGATGAACAGCATGGCTCCGTGGCCATTCAAACAAGACTTCCGCAAATTCGTGGTGCCTTCAACCGTATTTACCGAACCCCAGATCAGCCACGTGGGCAGGCATGCAGCCGAACTGACCAAACACGGCATCACCTTTGAAACCATCGAAACGAAATATGCTGATTACGGGGCGGCCATTGCAGAAAACCTAACCACGGGCTTTATCCGTGTCTATGTCAGCCGTACTGGCCGAATTTTGGGTGCCGATATTGTTGGAGACGGTTCAGGCGAAATGATTAATGAATGGGCATTGGCCATTCAAAAGCATAGTCGCATTCACGATGTGATGATGCTCCAACACTCGTTTCCAACGATGGGCTTTATGAGCAAGCGCATCGGCGAAATCTGGATGATGAACAAAATGAAATCGCCGGCCCTCAAAAAAATCGCCAGCGCAGCGTTCCGCTGGGGTTAGACGAGCCACGCCGAACCCGGTGGTTGCGTTTGCCGTGGCGTGTGTGTCGGCATGGGTTGCGGCGGACTCGGGTGTATCGGCGTGACTCGGCGTGACTCGGTTACTGACAGCCCTCGCGGTTTGTCCTATACTTTTCAAAATGACACCCGAAATCCACCTACCCTCTCCGTCCGACCTATTGTCCATTGCCCGCCAGGCGGCTCGTGCGGCGGGCGAGCACGTGCTGGCCAATCTTAATCGCCGCAGCGAGGTCGATTCGCTCACGCGAAGCGACGTCAAACATCGCCTGGATGCCGAGGCTCAGGAGGTGGCGACGGGCACCATTCTTGCCGCCTGCCCCGACTACCCCATTCTTGGCGAAGAGACGTGCGATCATCCCCTTCCCGACGCGCCCGTACGCTGGGTGATTGACCCGATTGACGGCACGGTTAATTTTTTCCATGGCTCGCCGTGGTGGTGCTGCTCGGTCGCCGCGCAAGTGAATGGACGTTCCGTTGCAGGCGCGGTCTTCGCCCCCGAGTTCGGATGGCTCTTCGAAGCCTCCTCCGACGGCCCGTCCCTGTGCAATGGCGTGCGCCTGCGCGTCTCA
>VGWG01000103.1 GCA_016873675.1 Lentisphaerota bacterium
TCGCCCGCGCGGAGGACCCCGTCACCGCCGTCCGCGCCGCCTCGGCGCTCGGCCGGATTGGCGACCGCCGGGCGGCGCCGGCCCTGCTCGAGGCATTCGCCGTTACCAACCGCGATCTCTGCAGCCGTGCGGCCGTGGCCCTCGGCGAGATGGGGGAGCCGGGCGCCGCGTCACCGCTGATGGCGCGGATGGCCTACGAGGGCGATGCGGATGTGCGCGAAGGCATCGCCAAGGCGCTCGGTTTTCTGGGCGATCCAGCCGCCCTGCCGGTGCTGCAGAAGGCGCTCGCCGACACGGACAGCGACGTCCGCTACGAGGCTGCCTGGGCGCTCGGACACCTCGGCGATCCGGCCGCCGTTCTCCCCCTGGCCGCCCTGCTGAAGGACCGCGAGTCGCGCGTTCGCTTCGCGGCCGCCTTTGCGCTGGCCGAATTGCGCGATCCCGGCGCGGTCCCCGCGCTCAAGGCGAACCTGTCCGACAGCGATGAAAACAGCCGAACCGCGACGGCCTGCGCGCTGGCGCTGATCGGACATGCGGAGGGACTCCCGGTTCTGAGCCGGGCGGTCCGAAGCGATGCGGAGTGGGAACGGTTTGCGGCTGCGGTCGCCCTCCTGCGACTCGCGACGCCCGCCGCAAACGAGTTGCTGGGCACGCGCCTGACGGACGAGAAGGCGGCCATCCGCGATCTCGCCCGCTGCGCTCGCGACGGCGAAGGCACGATGGCCCTCGCTGCGGTCCTGCGAGACCGCGACGATGACTTCCGTCAGTACGCAGCGCTCGCGCTCGCATTCTTTGACGATCCCGCCATATTGCCCGCACTCCGCGAAGCGGCCACCGACCGCGATCCGGAAGTGCGCACTGCGGCCCGCTGGGTGACGCGGCGGATCGAGCGCTTACGCCCTGCCGGTGAGCGGGAGACGGGGGCGATGTAGAGAAGTTTTGACAATATTTTCGGCCGGATGTATTCTTCAGACTGCTCAATAACCGATCCATCAGTAACCGTCGCGAGGAGGTGGGACCATGGCTTATTCGCCCTTCATGTATCTTTTTTTCTTGCTGGGTTTGTCGGCGCCGTCTGCCGAGCGGATGCCGTCCGACCCGGTCAAGTCGCGCGCGAATTATGAGACGATCGTTGCGCATCTCGACACCGGCGGCGATCTGATGGTTGCGGCCAATACCGACGGCGTGGTCGAGAACCTCGTTACCGGGCTGCGCGGCTGGACCGAGATGATGCCCCAGGGGGTCATGAATGACGATGCCCGGCAGGCGTTTGACCGTTTGCCCGCGTTCATCACCAGCAGCGGCTTCTACGCTGTGGACGGCTTCGGCATGAGTCTGCTGCCCGGCGGCGACGGGATGAACACGCTCAAGGCCTTTCTGCGCCGGGACCCCGCCGCCGCCGAACTGCCGTTCTGGCGCTCCATGGTCGGCGGAGCGCCGCGGGCCCTGGCCTCTCTGGATTATCTCCCGGCCGACACGGTCCTCGCACGCATTGGTAGCGGCGAGCCGGGCCAGCTCTTCAAACTCGTGACCGACGCGATACGGCAGGTGGGCGGAGCCGATGCCGCCAGGGGGTTGGACCAGGCGCTCGCCGAGGCCGGTTCGAACCTCGGCACGAACGTGAGCGCCCTGGTCAACTCCCTGGGCGCGGAGTCGTTCCTCGCCATCCAGTTGTCCGCCACCCAGACGCTGCCGGTCCCCCTGCCGAATAACCGGGAGGCGGCGGCGGCTGAGCCCCTGACCATTCCGCTGCCCAGCCTGCTCATGGGCGCCGCCGTGCGTGATGCGACGCTGTTCGACACGGTGCGGCGGCTGCTGGAACGCAGTCAGGCGCCCTGCGTGACGACCCAGGTCGCCGGGGCGACGCTGATCAGCGTCACGATCCCCGAGGCCAAGGATTACCCGCTGAACCCCACCTTCGCCGTCCACAAGGGGATGTTCCTGGTCGGCTCCACCCTCGATGCGGTCAAGTCCGCAATCGCCTCAGCAGACAGCAAGAACGGCCTGCGCGCCGCGCCTGTCTTCAAGAAAGAGTTCGCCAGCCTGCCCGCGATGAACAACGGCCTCTCTTTCATGGACCCCCGCTTTTCAGAGACGCTGTCGAAGGTGTCGACCGCGCTGATGCGATCAGTTTCCGGTGGCAGGTCGGGTCTGGGCGGAATGGGTGTGTTTGAGCTGGCGTCGGGTTCGCATCTGCTCGTGATTGTGAACGAGAAGGACGGGATCGCCGTCAGCGGCTCCACGTCGGCCAGCGCGCTGCAGACGCTGCGCAGCATGACCCTCATGCCCCTGATTACCACGATGGGCAGCGCCATCGCCATCCCCAATCTCATGCGCGCCCGCGCAGTCACACGCAATTACTCCTGCATCAACAACCTGCGCATGCTCGACTCCGCCAAGGAGCAGTGGGCGTTGGAGGCGGACAAGCCCGTCGGCGCGGAGGTGGTTGAGAAGGAGGTCCTGCAGTATATCAAGGGCGCGACCCTGCCGGTCTGTCCGCAGGGCGGCCGCTACACGCTGGGGCCCATCGGGCAGCCGCCCGTCTGCTCGTATCCCGGCCATCAACTTCCGCAATGACCGCCGCCGGACGGCGGCGATTGCTCAACACCAACACGCGCCGCAAACACGACGCAGGAAGGACAACATGCAAAGTCAGACATGCTGCAATTGTGTGGATCCGAAAAGTCTCGCGCCCGCGCTTATCCGCTGGGCGCTGGGCCTGCTGTTTCTGGTCGGGGGGATCGGCAAGCTCATGGATCTGGGGGGCTTCGTCAAGGGGTACCTCCTTCCCGCTTTCGAGAAGACGATTCTCCCCGGGGGTCTGGTCGCGGCCTACGGGTACGCCCTGCCGTTTGTGGAGGTGGTGATTGGCGTGCTCCTGATCCTCGGGCTGTGCCGCACCTGCGCGCTTGTGCTGACGGGGGTGACCCTGATTTCCCTGGGATTCGGCCAGATCCTCCTCCGGCAACACGCCACGGTGGCGAACATCTTCATGTACGTGCTGATGACGGCCATCGCCTTGTGGATGAGCGAGCAGGACCGCTGGACACTGGACGGCTGCCGCCTGTCCCGAAAATGCAACAAGGCCGACGCCGCGTGACCGGTAGCGGGGCAGACCGGGCCGGTGTGTCTGCGCCAGCAGCGCGGAAGACAGGCCGAATGCCTTCCCGCCGCGCGGCCCACATGCGGGCGTTCGCGCAGGAATTGCGTGCTGAGTTTCTGCCAGCCTCCGCGCTGGCCGTGTTCGCGGGGGCCGCTCTGGCATTCCACGACACCGGTCGCTGGCGCGGATGGCTGTTCCTGATGTGCGTCCTCGGCGTGTGCGCCCTGCACGCAGGTGCCAATGTGCTCAACGACTACTTTGACCATCGCAGCGGCAATGATGCGATCAACACGGAGTTCATCCGGCCCTTCACCGGCGGCAGCCGCCTGATTCAGCAGGGCGTGTTGCGTCCGAACGAGGTGCTGGGCCTCGGCGCGGCGCTTCTCGGAGTTGGCGTGGGCGTCGGTGTATATCTGGTAGTCCTCGCGGGCGCGGGCGTGTTGCCGTTCCTGGCGCTGGGCCTGCTGGCGGGGGTCGGCTACAGCATTCCCCGCGTCGGCCTGGCGGCGCGCGGCGCGGGCGAGTTGACTGTCGCGCTTGCCTTCGGGGTGTTGCCGGTGACGGGCACCTATTATGTGCAGACCGGTACGGTGACCGCCGGGGCGTTTGCCCTTTCGTTGCCGGTGGCGGTGCTGATTGCGGCGGTTCTGTTCATCAATCAGTTTCCCGACAGCCGCGCCGACCGGGCCGTCGGCAAGCGCCATTGGGTGGTGCGGCTCGGACTGAAGCGCGCGGCGCGCGGGTACGTGGCGCTCATGGGACTTTGGGTTATCGTGCTGCTGCTGGGCGCGGGCGCAGGAATGATCCCGTCGTTTCTGGTCTGGGCGGCCCTGCCCGGGCTTCTGGCAATCCCAGCTTCGCGCCGGGTCCTGCGGCACTTCGACACCCCCGCCGCGCTGGCGCCGGCCCACGCGCTCACCATCCTCATGCATCTGACGGTCACCGCCGCCCTGGGGACGATGCTGGTGCTGGCGCGGGTTTTATAAGGGCCGCAGTTTTCATGTGGTGATCAACTCGCGCACGGCGGACTCGACCTCTGCGACCTCGGTCAGGGTGTCGTGGCAATCGCCTTGCGGACGGGTATTGCCGATCGCCAGAACCGGCTTGGGGAAGGCCCCGAAGATTCCCTGAATCAGTTCGCGCTCGCAGGCCACGGCCACGACGGCATCGATGTCGTCGGCTCTGACGCGCGCCAGGGCTTGGCGGCCGCCGCCCGCCACATGGAACAAGACGCCCGTCCGGTCTCGCACGCCCAGCAGGGCGTCGACCGGACACGCGCCGCAGCGGGCGCAGCCCTCGCCCCCCTCGCGGGTGAGGTTCCGTCCGCAGGCGCTGCTTTGCAGGCAGTGCGCCAGCAGCAACAGCACACGCCCGGGCGGCGCCTTCACACGGCGCCAGCGCGTCACGCGGTTGTTCAGCCGGATCAGCGCGCGTTGAAGCATCAGGCTTGGATTCCCCATGATTCCCCCGTAAGTGGGTCCACACCTTATCACTGCCCGTTCAGACGGTCAAGAATTGCGACAGAAAAAACAACAGGGGCCGCACGTCTGTGCGACCCCTGTCAGTTGCGGCGCTGCCCGTCGGGCAGCCTCAGTTGCTGGCGCGACCCTTGACGCCGGTCGCCGTTGCGGCGTTGGCGCGGGCCTTCTCGTGCGGGCGAAGGCTGCGGACAGCCGCGCCGGCGCGCCACATCTCGGAGTCGTGGATCAGAGCCAGCTCTTTCTGGAGCTTGGCCTTGTAGTCGGCGCCGCCGCAGGTCTTGATCACATGGCGGGCCTCATTCTGCGACTTCACGGCTTTATAGAGATCCTTGAAGACCGGCAGGGTCGCCTTCTTGAACTTCGGCTTCCAGTCCAGCGCGCCGCGCTGGGCTGTGGCGGAGCAGTTCGCATACATCCAGTCCATGCCGTTTTCATCGACCAGGCGGATCAAGCTTTGCGTCAGCTCCTCGACCGTCTCGTTGAACGCCTCGGAGGGCGAATGGCCGTTGGCGCGCAGGACATCATACTGCGCCTCCATCACGCCCGCCAGCGCGCCCATGAGCACGCCGCGTTCACCGACCAGGTCGGAGGTCACCTCGTGAGCAAACGTGGTGGGGAAGAGGTATCCCGATCCGACGGCGATGCCGACGGCAAGGGCGCGGTCCAGCGCCCGGCCCGTGGCGTCCTGACCCACCGCGAAACTTGAGTTGATGCCGACGCCCGCGAGGAAGTTGCGGCGCACAGACGTGCCCGAACCCTTGGGGGCGACGAGGATCACGTCCACATCCTTGTTCGGCTTGACGCCGGTGAGGTCGTTGTAGACATAGCCGAAGCCGTGCGAGAAATAGAGCGCCTTGCCGGCGGTCATGAAGGGGGCGATCCGCGGCCACACCTGTCTGATCGCCGCATCGTTCACCAGAATCATGACGATGGTGGCCTTGGCGCACGCCTCCTCGATGTCGAAAAGCGTCTTGCCTGGTTTCCATCCGTCCTTCATGGCGCGCTTCCAGTCGCCGACGAAGCGTTTGTCCTGGCCGATGATCACCGGGACGCCGTTGTCGCGCATGTTCAGCGACTGAGCCGGCCCTTGAACGCCATAGCCGATCACGGCGATGACTTCGTTCTTGAGGACTTTCTGGGCCTTCTTGAGGGAATACTCTTTGCGTGTGACGACCGTCTCAACGACGCCGCCAAAATCGATTTTGGCCATACCATTACTCCGTGTTGATCACAAAAAAACGCCTGAACAGACGCGCGCAATGCCCGACCATCAGACAGAAAACCCGGCTATATTAGCACCTTGCTGCCGTTACGCAAGGGGTTTTCATCAAAATCGTGAAAAATCGTGGCTTGTTCATTGACCCAATCATCCGAAATCATCCGATGGCCTCTATCTGAGTCGCGAGATCATTCAACTCGCGCGTCCAGAATGCAGCGGTGCCCCATTCGGGATGGTTGTGCCGGAAGGCATGGTCGTGCGACTGGCGCGCGCACCAGGCGAGGTAGTAAATCATCCGCATGGCCCGGAGCGGTTCGACCAGCGTCAGTGTCTGGCGGTCGAAGGGATAAAAAAGAGTGTACCCCTCCAGCAGCGCGTCACATTCGTCGGGCACATCCTCGGGGCGGCCGGGAAGGAGCATCCACAGATCATGGACGGCCGGGCCGTTCATCATATCATCGAAGTCAATCAGAAAGACGCCGCTGTCAGGTCGATCAAGAACGTTGGTCCGCTGGCAGTCGCCGTGAATGCGGATCATCGGCACATTTTCGAAAAGCGGAACGACCGCGTCCATGAACGTCTCGGCGAGTCGGCTGAACTCCGCTTCGGCATGGCGGTCGAGAAATCCGCCGTCCAACAGGTAGTCCATGTCGTCGGCGGTTGATTCGAGCGGATGGAGGGTGATGCGCGATGGCGCGGAGGCCAGCGCGCCGACGGCATGGACACGGCCGACCAAGGCACCCAGCCGGTGCCAGAGGGGGAGGTCATCGTTGGCCGGTTCGGCGGGACGGCCGCCGCGCTTGGGAAAGAGCGCGAAAAGCATGCCGCCCGTCTCGTGGATGGTTTCGCCTGATGGAGCGGCGAGGGGCGCGATCACCGGTATGTCGGCTTCAGCGCAGGCGCGCACAAACGCATGCTCGTCGGCGATCGCCGCGCGCGACCAGCGCCCCGGCCGGTAGAATTTGGCAATGAGCGGGGTGCCGTCGTTGCAGGTAACTTCGTAAACCCGGTTGATGTAGCTGGGTAACGGGCGGATCAATCCAGACAATAGCGAGCCACAGGCGGCCTCGACGGCATCGAGGACCGCGTTGGGGGTCAGGCGCGAAAAATCGGCGAGTGTGACATGCATATGGGACGATTTTGACGGTTGGCCGCATCGGCGTCAATCGAAATAACTTTGCGAATAACTTTGTTTGAACGGCAGCGGCGGACGCGCTACACTATCCGCCTGTGTTGCCGTTCGGTGTGGTCGTGAGAGGAGGACGCCAATGATGCGGGTCGGACTGACGTACGATTTGAAGCGTGACTATCTGGCGATGGGGTTCAGCGCGGAGGCCGCCGCCGAATTCGACCGCGACGACACGATCGACGGCATCGAGGCCGCCCTGCGAGCGCTGGGGTGCGAAACGGACCGGATCGGTCATGCGAAGCGGCTGACGGAGCGGCTCGTCGCGGGCGATCGCTGGGATCTGGTCTTCAATATTTGCGAGGGTGTGCGGGGCATCGGTCGCGAGGCACAGGTGCCGGCAATCCTCGACCTGTACGGCGTGCCGTATGTCTTCTCAGACCCGCTGGTGCTGGCGCTCACCCTGCACAAGGGAATGACGAAGCGAGTGGTTCGCGACGCCGGAGTTCCCACCAGCGATTTCTGCGTGTACGCCGAGGCGGCTGACCTGGAGGGACTGCGGTTCGATGCGCCGTATTTTGTCAAGCCGGTCGCGGAAGGGACCGGCAAGGGCTGCACCGCCAAGTCGGTCGTGCGGACGCGCGAGGGGCTGAAGGATGCTTGCGAGGCGCTGGTCGCTCGCTTCGGACAGCCGGCGCTGATTGAGCCGTTTTTGACCGGCCGGGAGTTTACGACCGGCATCACGGGGACCGGGCGGACGGCTCGCGCGGTCGGCACCATGGAGGTCATTCTGCTGGAAAATGCGGAGACGGGAATTTATTCCTATGCCAACAAGGACCACTACGAGGATCGCGTGATCTACCGGCTCTGCGCCACAGCGGTCGATCCGATTGCCGCAGCGGCCGAGCGCGTGGCGATCGACGCCTGGCGGGCGTTGGGCTGTTGCGACGGCGGCCGGGCGGACATCCGCTGCGATGCGGCCGAGAGCCCACAATTCCTCGAAGTCAACCCGCTGGCCGGTCTTAATCCGACCCACTCCGACCTGCCGATCCTCGCGCGCCTGGCGGGCGTCGACTACGCGACCTTAATCCGCCGGATCATGGAGTCGGCGTGCCAGCGCCTGGGGCTGCGCCTCGGCTGATGAACCCTGCTTCACTCGTCCTGCATGAATTCGGCGATGCGACGGCAGAGATCCGGCAGGAGTTGGTGCTCAAGCGGAATGGCGTGGCCGTAGGATTCGAGCGTTTCACTGTGCATCCGCAAGTGGCTGCATCCGGCGAGCCAGGCGCGGGCGGCGTCGGTGCTGACGACCCGATCGTCCCGCACCAGGACGGCGAAGAGCGGCACGCGCACGTCTCCGCCCCGGCCGCGGAGACGGTCCGTCAGACAAAAGAGCGCATGGTAGGTCGCGAACGGGATGAAGCGGTCGCGCTGGTAGGCGATGGCCGCGCCGTCGGCGGTGAGGACGTTGACGGGAAAAGACGACTCGAACGTGCGGGAGAGCGGAAGCAGGGCCCGGGCGATGCGGAACCAGATGCGCGGATGAAGCAGCGGCGAACGGGCACGGGATACGTCGAACAGGGGCGTGAGGAGCACGAGGCCGTCGGCGAGTCCGGGGTCGTCAATTTGCGCCAGGGCGGCGAGCGCGGCGCCCATGGAGTGCCCCACCAGCCAGACGCGGCGATGGCTGCGTCGCAACGCCGCAGCCTCCTCGCGAATCGCCGCGAGCCACCCGTTGAGCGTCTGCCGGGCTGCGACCGGGAGCGGCTCGCCCGCGCCGGGCAGACGCATCACCCGGCAGGTCAAGCCATGCGCGGCGAGCGCCCCGGCCATGTCCGCAAACACGGCGGCGGTGTCGGCAAATCCGTGAATGAGCAGCACGGCGTCTCGTCCCGACCCGCAGGTAAACGCCGCTGCGTCCGAGGCGACGCCGTCGGGACCGCGGCGTACGCGCCGCTCCCAGCGCCGGTGTCGCGCGCCGATCCACCCCGCGTGTGCGAGATTAACGGCGAGCCAGACCAAGAGGGCCAGCACGCACAGGGAGAGAATCAGGGGTACGTGTGGCATCGGCCTATTCCTTCCAGGCCTTGCCGCCGTCGGCCACCCGCCAGAGGTAGAGAGCGGCGAGGGATCGGTGCGGCGCCCAGCGCTCGCCCGCGAGGGCCAGAGCCTTGGGCGCGGGCATTTCCGGCAGGGAGTAGGCAATCGAGTAGCCCCGGCGCACGCCG
>VGWG01000104.1 GCA_016873675.1 Lentisphaerota bacterium
GCTAGCGCCCCGGCCGACGCGGCAGCGGTGGCGCGGGACGTATCGGACCGCGCAGACGGTGTGAGCGGTCTCGTAGATCCCGCTCTACCCGCTCACGCGCCGACCGGTGCGGTAGCGGCGGGCGATCGCAGGTCAGTGAAACGGGGATGCGCCCCGCCGCGCGCGTTCCCTTTCATTCCGCTTGACCCGCCCACCCGTTATCTGTACCCTTTTTGACATGGCGGGGTGGGTTTCGCCCGTCTGCGCCGGGTTGAGTTGGGGAAGGCCCGTCCCTAGGCAAGCTGGGTTGAGTTGGGGAAGGCCCGTCCCTAGGCAGGCTGAATGAGAACACGCTCGTCAAAGTTCTGTCCGAAGTGCGGGGACTACTGGTTCCCACTGGCTGATTATGTCCCCAAACCTTTCCACGCACCCGTATGCCGAAGATGTAATGTCCCCGTAGAGCCAACTGGTTTTACTGTGGCGCTCATGGCACTCTGTTTTCCCTTCATTATTGCCTTCATTTTTGGTATGTGGCCGCAAGGCGATCAAGGTCAGATCTTTGGCACAATGGGGATTCTCTTACTGTGGACTCTGCCTTTTATTCAATGGGCGAGACAGATCAGGGCTCGAAGGCGATTTCGGAAGCATCAAGGCGAACAATGCGTCTCACCCAAAAACCTTTCGCATTCGGCTCAGAGTGTGGATGGCCGCTAGTTTTTGACGAGGGCCTACAGAAAGAGGCGCTTGATCGGGTTGGTTCGAAAGTCGGATAATCAATCGCTAGAGCGGGAGACACGCCATGAACGAGACGTCAGGTGGAAAACGGAGCCGGGGAAAGTCAGGGTGTCTCATTCCGTTGGTCGTGTCGGCCGTCGGCTTGGTGGTTCTGATGCTGATCGCACTCCGCCCGCCCGTGGATGACGCTGTCGCGCAAGCACGTGCCATCGATCTCAAGAATCGTGGCCGCGGGGTTTGGGCCGCCATCCTTATCGCCAACAACGAACGCGAAGCGCAGGGGTTGCCGCCGGTCTGGCCGGACGATGTGCAGTATGGCAACCCGCCTCAGCCCATGCAGTGGCAGTCGGCCGCGCAGTACTTCCGCTACCTGATGTCAGCGAAAAATTACACCGGCGACCCACGGCAGGCCGTGCCCGTAAATGTCCCTGAAGAACGGATCGTGCCCGATCTCAATCCGGACATGCTGTCCGGTGCCGGCGTGCCAAATGCGCCTACGGTGGAGGAGTTCAGCGATCGGTACTGCGCCTGGCATGTGGCGCGGGTGGGGCAAAACACACGGATGATCGTGCCGTTTCTGATCAGCAAGAACGTGCATCTACAGGGGGGCAGTCTCGAACTTCACGGCGATGGCGAAACGCTCATGACGCTGGACCGTACGCCGCCCTTCGGCCGCAAGCGCGTCGTCTGGATCACGCTGGGAGGAGGCTGCTTCGACGCCCGGGCCAAGTACATCTCCGAATCCCGGTTCTTCGGCTACGACGAGCGGGATTACGCCTACTCCGGCACGACGAACCGTATCGACGTGATTCCGTGTCGGCAGAGGTGAATGGCCCGCCAGCCAACAAGTAGGGTCCACAGGGACGGGCCTTCTGATTGTCTCTTCGAGAATGATGACGGAAGGAGAAAATGATGACGCTAGGAGAGGCAATCAAGGTCACGGCGGTGATGGCAACGTTGATCGGTGTGCCGTCCTTGATGGTCGCCGGCGTTATCCGCGGCATCCTGCGCCGCCGGCGTGAACGTCGGGAATTGAGCCAACGTATCCAGGACGCCATCAAGAAGATCACCGCGGATGGAAAGGTCGAAGGTCCGAAAGGAGCGTACAAGCCGATGCGGTGGGCAAGAAGGTGGGTTGACTACGCCAACTCCTTGCCGATGCCCCGACGTCGGTACGAGATGAGCGGAGGCGAGTTGCCCCGAATCGAGAGACGGGGCAAATAAGAGGGACTCGGGGTGGAGCGGGGGTAGGCCCGTCCCGAATGGCGCCCCGCCGCGCACCGCGCGCTGGCGGCTGGTACCTCGCGCCGATGACGCGCCCCGCCGCAGGGTCATAGACGGGCACATTCCCGTTTCGGCGCTTTCCTGGGAGCGCGGGCGTCCCGCCCACCCTGGAGTTTGTCCCTTGACCAGACACAAACACCCTGCGACAATGACGGCCGTCTCATCGAGCCGGTCAGCCGAATACTGAGTCAATCATCGGAGAGGATGCGTGATGCCGCAAGGATCGCAGATCAACGTTCAGACGGATGTGATCGTTCAGATCATGGAGCGGACGGGGCTGCGCATCTCAGAATACGACACGTCTTTTCTCTGGAAGACGATCAGCGAGCGGCTTGCGGAAACCGGCATCCAGACCATGGACGCCTATGGCGAATGCCTGGCGGAAAACCGGGCTGAAGCCGAGGTGCTCGTCCAATCCCTGCGCATTCACCACAGCGAGTTCTTTCGTAATCCGCTCACCTTTGCCCTGCTTGAGCAGCATATTCTGCCTGCGCTGAGCACCTCGACCCAGCAGGCGGCCGGACGGAGCGAAATCCGCGTCTGGTCGGTTGGCTGCGCCACCGGGCAGGAAGTCTGGTCCATTGCCATGCTGCTGGCGGATCTGGCCGTCGCACGGGAACGGCCGCAACCGTTCCGGATCATCGCCACCGATGTTTCTGCGGCCGCGCTTGCTGAGGCCCGGCGGGGGGTGTACGACTCCAGTGCGGTTCAGAATGTCCGGTTGAAACACTTGCTGGCCCATTTTTCCGCAGCAGGCGAAACCTACGTCGTCGCGCCCCGGCTTCACGCGCACGTGGATTTTTCCATCCACGACCTGCTGGATGAGCGCTCGGCGTGTCCGCAGGCCAGCCTCTACGGTAACTTCGACCTGATTTTCTGTTGCAACGTGCTGTTCTATTACCGGGCGGACATCCGGCAGCGGATGCTGGACAAGCTTGGCCGCGCCCTCGCCCCCGGCGGCTACCTTGTGGCCGACGAGGTGGAACGGGAGTTTGTCGCCAACCATCACGGGCTGCACGCCGTCGCGCCACCGACGGCGGTTTTCAGAAAGGCGGCAGGATACTATGAAACTGAATGACCATACGATCGGCGCGCAACTGAGCCTCGGCCTGGGCGTCATTCTGCTTTTCGTTGTCGTAATCGGCGTCAGCGCCTGGATCCAGACGAACGAATTCCACCTTCAGACCCGGGAACTCTACGATCATTCGCTCATCGTCAGTCGGGCCCTGGGCCGACTGGAGGCTGATGTCGAGAGCATGTCGTTGCACGTGCGCGACCTGTTCCTGGCCCAGGACCACCCACAATTCGAGGCATCCAGGCAGATGCTGGAAATCAAAAATAGCGAAGCCGGGCAGCTATTTCCCATTCTGTATGACCGGCACCTCGGGCCGCGCAAGGATATCGCTACCCTTGAGGAGGCGTTCCTGCGTTGGAAGGTTCTGCGCGACGAGACCATCCGGATGCTTCAGGCGGGAAAGACCGCCGAAGCCGAGGCCCGCATCCGGCCCGGCGGGGTCCAAGCCGTTCAGGGGGAGATCGTCAGAAGTCGGCTTCAGAAGGTCAACAACATCGCCCTCTACAAAGCCGATGAATTCTACGATGCGGCGACGGCGCAGACCGTCCTCATCCACCGGCAACTCATCGGACTCGTCACCGTCATTCTACTGCTGTTCGGAATCATTGCCCGGCGGTTGCTCTCGGGCGTCAAGGGCCCGCTCGCCGCCCTCACCACGGCAACGACCGCGTTCCGACAGGGCACGCTTGACGCGCGCTGCGGCTATGCCTCGGCCAACGAGTTCGGCACGCTGGCGGCATCGTTCAACGCGCTGGCGGACCAGATCGAGACCGAAATGAAGATCCGCACACAAGCGGCCGAGCTCGCCGACGTCATGCTCAGGAATGATGACGCGCATGCGTTCTGCCGCGAACTGCTCAAGACGCTGCTTCAGCATACCGGTTCGCAGATGGGCGCGGTGTATTTTCTGAATGACGCCAAAACCACCTTCCATCTTTTCGATTCCATCGGTCTGGGGGCTTGCGGGCGCGCCACCTTTTCCGCCGCAGAGCTGGAGGGCGAACTCGGAGCCGCCCTGGCCTCACACCGGATTGAGCACATCGTCAACATTCCGGCGGAGACCCGCTTTTCCTTGGCCACAGCGAACGGGGATCTTCGGCCGCGGGCAATCCTGACCATCCCCGTGCTGACCGAACATACGGTCTCGGCGGTGGTCTCCCTGGCCAGCGTCCAGGCCTACGAGGCGACAGCCCTCCGGCTGGTGAACGACGTGTGGCGGATGCTGACCGTCCGCGTCAACGGCGTGTTGACGTTCCGAGCAACCCAGGAACTCGCCAGGCGGCTCGACCAGCAGAACCACGAGCTGGATGCGCAGAAACGGGAGCTCTTGGCGCAGGCGGCCGAGTTGACGAGGCAGAATGCCGAGCTGGACATGCAGAAGCGCCAACTGGACGAGTCCAACCGGTTGAAGAGCGCCTTTCTCTCCAACATGAGCCACGAGTTGCGCACCCCGCTCAATTCGGTGATCGCCCTGTCGGGCGTGCTCCACCGCCGGCTCGCCGACGCCATTCCCGCAGAGGAATACGGCTACATCGAAATCATCGAGCGCAACGGCAAGAACCTGCTCGCGCTGATCAACGCCATACTCGATCTCTCGCGCATCGAGGCGGGCCACACGGAGGTCAGCGTCGGCCGCTGCTCCGTCCGCGAACTGGTCTGCGAACTGGTCGAGATGCTGGCGCAGCAGGCGATCAACAAGAATATCGCGCTGCTCAATCACGTGCCCGGCGACCTGCCGGTGATCACCTCCGATACCGACAAGCTGCGGCACATCCTGCAAAATCTCGTCGGCAACGCCCTCAAATTTACCGAGCGGGGACAGGTCGCCATCAGCGCTGCAGTGCGGCATTCGGAGATGCGGATTGACGTGTCCGACACCGGCATCGGCATTGAGGCCGACCAGATCCCTCACCTCTTTGAGGCCTTCCGCCAAGCCGATAACAGCGCCTCGCGGAAATATGGAGGCGCAGGACTGGGCTTGGCCATCGCGAAGGAACACGCCCAGTTGATCGGCGGCCGCATCACGGTGGAAAGCGCGCCGGGCCAGGGCTCCGTCTTTACCCTCTGGCTGCCGCTGGAATGTCCCGCCGATGGCACCCGAATCTGGCCGGACACGGCCGCCCGGACGGAGGCGGTCGAACGCATTTCTCTCGCGCCCCCCGCAGGCTCTGCGCCGATTCCCGGACAGGGTCAGCGTATTCTGGTGGTGGAAGACAATGAATCCGCCATCCTTCAGTTGACCGATCTTTTGACATCCGAGGGCTATCAGGTACTGGTGGCCCGCACGGGCCAGTTGGCGCTCGATCAGATCGCGCTAGCCCCCCCTGCCGCCATGATTCTCGACCTGATGATGCCGGATGTGGACGGGTTCCAGGTGCTCAAAGCGGTTCGCGAAAAGGAGCAGACCGCGCACCTGCCGGTTCTCATCCTGACGGCCAAGCACGTGACCCGCGAGGAGCTGAGTTTCCTCACCAGCAACCATGTCCAGCAACTGATAACCAAGGGCGACATCAATAAAGCCGGTTTGCTGTCGGCCGTGGCCCGGATGGTTGCGGCGCCTCCCGCGGCACCGGTCCTGACATCGCGCCGCCGCCGTCCCGCGCGCCCCGGCAAACCCATGGTCCTGCTCGTCGAGGACAATCGGGACAACCTGTGTACGGCCAGAGCGCTGCTCGAAGATCGCTACCAGATCATCGAGGCGCTGGACGGCAGGGAGGGCCTTGAACAGGCGCGCACGCACCGGCCGGATGTCATTCTCATGGATGTCTCGCTGCCGGTGATGGATGGCCTGGAGGCGCTGGCGGCCATCCGGGCCGACGAGTCGCTGCGCCACACCCCGGTGATCGCCGCCACCGCCAGCGCGATGAAAGGCGACCGGGAGACGATTCTGGCCCACGGGTTCGACGGCTATATCTCCAAACCACTGGACGCTGAGCTCTTGAAAAAAATGCTTGATGACGCGCTTGATTACGAGGTCCACCATGGATAAACCCCGTCTTAAAATACTGGCCATTGACGATCAAGCCGACAATCTGACGACGCTGCGGGCGGTCATGAAGGACTCCCTGCCCGCATGCACGCTGTTGACCGCTTTGAGCGGTTCCCGCGGCATCGAACTGGCCCTGGCCGAAGACCCGGACGTCATTCTGCTCGATATCGTCATCCCCGACATGGATGGGTACGAGATCTGCCGCCGTTTGAAGGCCGACGAACGGATGCGTTCGATTCCGGTCGTCTTCCTGACCGCGCTGAGAACCGACCGCGCCAGCCGAATCAAGGCGCTGGAGAGCGGCGCTGAGGGCTTTCTGGCCAAACCACTGAATGAGCAGGAACTGGTCGCCGAGGTCTACGCCATGGCCCAAATCAAGGCCGCCACGCTCAGGCTTAGGGATGAAAAAGAGCGGCTGGCCGTTCTGGTCTCGGAGCGCACGAAAGCCCTCCAGCAGAGCCAGCTTTCCCTGCTGCACACGCTGAACGATTTGCGCACGGAGAACGAAGCGCACAAGCATACGGAGAACGTGCTGCGGGACAGCGAGCGGCTGCTCCGGGAGTCGCAGAACATCGCCAGTCTGGGCAGCTATGTTCTGGATCTGCCTACCGGCGTGTGGACGAGTTCGTCCACACTGGACGAGGTATTCGGAATCGACCGGAACTACGCGCACACCATCGCGGGATGGACAGACCTGATACACCCCGACGACCGCACCATGATGGTTGACTACTTTGAAAAAGAAGTGTTGGGCAAAGGCCTCCCATTCGACCGGGACTATCGCATCATCCGGCTTGACGACCAGTCTGAGCGCTGGGTGCATGGCCTGGGGAGACTGGAGTTCGATGCTCATGGGAAACCCACGAGAATGCTCGGCACGATCCAGGACATCACCACGCAGAAGCGGACGACGGAAGCCCATGCCCGTCTCGCGATGGCGGTCGGGCAGGCGGATGAGGCGATTGTCATCACGGAACCGGACGGCACCATTGTCTATGTGAATCCGGCCTTTGAAAAAATTACCGGATACTCCCCCGAGGAGGCTGTCGGTCAGAATTCGCGCATCCTCAAAAGCGGCGAACACGATGCGGAGTTCTACCGTCAGATGTGGGCCACGCTGACCGCCGGTCGCGTGTGGAGGGGCCACCTCATCAACAGACGGAAAGACGGCGTGCTCTTTGAGGAGGATGCCACCATCTCGCCCGTGCTTGACGCCACGAGCAAGCTCGTCAACTATGTCGCCACCAAACGCGATGTTACGAACGAGGCCGCACTTGAAAATCAACTGCGCCAGGCCCAGAAGATGGAGGCGATCGGCCATCTGGCGGGCGGCGTGGCGCACGATTTTAACAACATGCTCCAGAGCGTCATGGGGTTTGCCGAGCTGGCGCTGGGACGGGTGCCTCCGGACCACCCGGTTCGTGAAGATCTTGAGGAGATTCTGCGCGGCGCGCGGCGCGCGGCCGATCTGACCAAGCAGTTGCTGACCTTCGCCCGGAAACAGACCATCACGCCACGCGTGCTGGACCTCAACGATGCGATCTCCACATCGCTCAAGATGCTGCGGCACCTGGTTGGCGAAAACATCAACCTGACCTGGTTGCCGGGCGGCGCCCTGTGGCCGGTCAAGATGGATCCCAGCCAGATTGACCAATTGCTTGCCAACCTCTGCATCAATGCCCGGGACGCCATCACCGGTGCTGGCACGATCACCATTGAAACCGTTAATCAATCGATCGACGAGGCCTATTGCTTTCGGCAGCCTAACGCCGTTCCTGGAGACTATGTCCTATGCAGGGTCAGCGACGACGGCTGCGGCATGGAGAAGGATGTTCAGGCTCATATCTTCGAGCCGTTCTTCACCACCAAGAGCGCGGGCGAAGGCACGGGCCTGGGGCTGGCCATGGTGTACGGCATCGTCAAACAGAACCGGGGATTCATCAACGTCTACAGCGAAACGGGCCAGGGAACGACCTTCCGCATCTACCTGCCGCGTCTCGGGAGCGATGCCACCGACAAGGCGAAGAAAACGGCCGCCCCGGCCAGTCTCGGGGGCACCGAAACGATTCTTTTGGTCGATGACGAAATAGGCGTGCGGACCATTGTGACGCTGCTGCTCAAGCATTTCGGTTACACCGTGCTGACGGCCGACGGCCCGGAAGTCGCGCTCCACATGGCGGCGCAGCATGCTGGCCCCATCCATCTGCTGCTCACCGATATCGCCATGCCCGGCATGAACGGCCGGGACCTGGCCCTGAAGCTGGTCGAGACGCGCCCCGCCACGAAGGTGCTCTTCATCTCCGGCTACGCCGCCACCGCCATCGCCAAGAACGAACTCAGCGATGCCGTCAGCGCATTCCTCTCCAAACCGTTCACACGCGACGAGCTTGCCCGCAAAGTGCGCGATGTGCTCGACGCCAAACCGACACACCCCTCGTCACCCGTTGCTCCACGATGATCGTGGACTATTTTTTGCGCCCGTAGCTCAATTGGACAGAGCTCCTGACTTCGGATCAGGAGGTTGCAGGTTCAAATCCTGCCGGGCGCACCACTTAAAAACCCTTGTTTTATTAGGCTTCTTGCCACTTTTTGGCCTTTTACCCCCTATTTTCCGCCTCTCCTCCTGGTCCCCGAAAACCCCTGTTTTACACCTTTTTTTGGTCACAAGTTACATCACTTTTACATCACCCCCCCCTTCGGCATGTTCGGGGTTCGGTCAATCGGGAGCACGGAATGATTAAAACCGGTATCCGCTCACCGGTCAAGCCGCCCGTAAGGAGTGGTCTTGCCATCGCCAAGCTGCCGGATGTGAATGGCCCGTTCTGAAGGGCGCTCAATCACGCCCGGAAGAATGGGCCGGGGGACCGTAAGCGTCTCACCAACCGCATGTCTGCCGGGCGGCGAGGACCGGGTCAACCAGCGGGAAGAGTTGATGCCTGGCGCACCCATCGTTCGGGAATGAGCGATGAGATTTGGCCGGTCGTCATCAGCG
>VGWG01000105.1 GCA_016873675.1 Lentisphaerota bacterium
GCTATTCTCGTGGCCGTTTGCGCCCATCGTCTATCGGTTAGGACACAGGGTTTTCATCCCTGGAAGCGGGGTTCGATTCCCCGTGGGCGCGCCATCTTTTTACAGGCGAAGCGCGTGCAAAACCTCCGGTTTGTGCAAGCGCAGGGTTCAGGGTTCGGATGGGCCACCGGCCTGCGGCGGGATCGAAAATAGGATTGAGACAGGGTTTATCGGGATCGAAATCGGGACCGGGACCGGTCTCGAATCGTGAAATCGAGAACGAGAACGATGGCCGCGCCGGACCCGCATGACAACACACGCCAAAACCCGCTACGGCAAAACCGATCTAGTTACAGCGCCTCACGGCCCAATCGGCGCCAATCGGGACCGCCTTTTGAGCATTCCCAAGTCCAAACAAAGCCGCTGGCGCCTTCTGTTCCGGCACACCAGAACGAAACCGGGCATTCAAACCCCATAGCCGTCTATCGACACCCCGTGGCTCTGTTCAACAACATTTTATCCCACATGCGGCAATAAACCGCTTGTTTGCAAACAGCAACCATCATATACTCGCCGCACGAGGGATAAAACGCTATTCGTTGAAGCAAGATTGTTCACCACAGAGAACACAGAGGGCACAGAGGAAATGGTGGATCAGGATCCATTCACCGGCAAGATTATTGGATGCGCCATTGAAGTTCATCGCGTTCTTGGACCGGGCTTGCTGGAATCAACGTATCAGCAGTGCCTGGCCTATGAACTGCGCCTAAACGGGATTCCATTCAAGCTGGAACAACCGATGCCCGTCGCGTACAAGGGCGTTCGCTTGGATTGCGGCTACCGCATGGATGTCTTGGTCGATGACCGGTTGATTCTCGAACTTAAGGCCGTTGAGGCGGTCAATGGAATTCATAAAGCGCAACTGCTGACGTACATGAAACTGTCCGGGATCAAAACCGGGCTGCTGATCAACTTTAACGTTCCGCGATTGGTGGATGGCATCGAGCGGTTTAAACTCTAACTCTGTGACCTCTGTGCACTCTGTGGTAAAAACAATTCAACAACAGGTTGCATCGGAATGAGTACCGCCCGATGAACCTTACGTTGAACTAGAAGAAAGAGACCCGACAAGAGACGGGCCTGAATCGCGCTAAGTTAAGGGGCTATTGCCATCTTAATCATAATCATAATCCTAATCTTGATCTTAATCTTTTGGTGGAGAACGGATTACGATTACGATTACGATTACGATTATGATCGGAAACATCGCTTAACTTAGCGCCACTCGGTACGGGCCTTCCGTCCGTTTACAGCAGCACATCATGAATGAGGGTTATACACTTGATACGCAAGATTTCGCCGGGCAGCATGAGGACCCCGACACCGGCGGAAGAACCTTTTGTGCGGGGTGGGTAGCACGTCCGGACAGCCGGAATGGTATCCAGGTGGTTTCTATCGCGCACCCCAGTATTGCGAGCGCCAGCCGATCAGCGGCGGCCCGTCTGCTAGCGGCCATCCTCCTGCTGGCGGCATCGGGCTGTGCGGGCGGGAAGCCTGCGCCGCCGCCCCAATCCTTGCAGTGGCTGTGCATGGGAACTGCCGCCGCCGTCTCGGCGCCGGCCGGTCAGCCGGCGCGTGTGAAGCGGTTGCGCGAGACGGTCGGCGCGGTATTCGCCGAGATCGAACGCGATCTCTCGATCTTCCTCACGAACAGCGTCCTGAATGCGGTCAACGCCGCAGCCGGTGATCCGACCCCCGTGCCGGTCAACACCCACGTTGCGGCCGTCCTCCGCCATGCGCTCGACGTGGCCGAGGCGGGGGGCGGCGCGTTCGATCCCACCGTCGGCCCGCTGATGACGCTGTGGGGTTTTCGCGGCGGGCCCGTATCCCATCCGCCCGCCGCCGCCGCCATCGCCGAAACGCGTGAACGGGTCGGGTGGCGGCATGTCCGGATGGACCTCTCGGACCCGGCCGCACCCGCAGTCGCCCTGGCGCTGCCGGGGATGCGGCTGGACCTCGGCGGCATCGCTAAGGGCTATGCGGTTGACCTGGCCTACGACCGGCTGCGCGCGGCGGGCGAAACCGACTTTCTGATCAATCTGGGCGGCAACCTCCGCGCGCATGGCGTCCCCGGCGCCGGGCGGACCGGTTGGCGGATCGGCGTGCGCGACCCTTTCCACACCGACCGAATGCTCGGCACGGTCGTGTTGCGCGAGGGCGAGGCCGCCGCGACCTCGGGCAATTACGAGCGTTTTGTGGTGCTGGACGGTGTCCGCTATGCGCACATCATCGACCCCCGCAGCGGCCGCCCAGTCATCGGCGTGGCTGGCGTCACGGTGATCGCCCCGACCGCCGTCCAGGCCGACGCCCTCTCCACCACGCTCTTTGTGCTCGGCCCCGACGCCGGGCTGCGCCTGCTCGCCGGCTTCCCCGGCTGCCAGGCCCTCTGGGTGCTCGACGAGCAGCCCGTGCGCACCGTGGCCTCCCCCGGTTTTCGCATGCGCTGAGGAGCCCGGTGTGATTCTTTGCTGTTGCGTTCGGAAGGCAGTCGGGGTAATCTACTCCCCGCTTATCGGTCGTCCCAGCGTGGGGCTTCCGGGGCGTTTGCAACAGGGGGGTGCTCATGTTCTGGATCGTCGTGTTGATCGTTCTGGCCGTTCTGGCCATGCTGGTGATCGGGATTTATAACGCGTTGGTGACGATGCGCAACCGCTTCAAGAATGCGTTCGCCCAGATCGATGTGCAACTGAAACGCCGCTATGACTTGATTCCCAATCTGGTGGAGACGGCCAAGGGCTACCTGAAGCACGAGCGCGGGACGCTCGAAGCGGTCATCCAGGCGCGCAATCAGGCCGTCGGCGCGAATCAGGCGGCGGCCGGCAATCCGGGCAATGCCCAGACGATGCAGGGATTGATGGGCGCCGAGGGCGTGCTGCAAGGCGCGCTGGGCCGCCTGATGGTGGTGGTCGAGAGCTATCCCGAGCTCAAGGGCAATCAGCAGATGGGCCAGCTTATGGAAGAGCTCACGTCTACCGAAAACAAGGTGGGTTTTGCGCGGCAGTCCTATAACGACGCCGTCATGGCCTACAACATTGCCCGTGAACGCTTCCCTGCTGTGTTGCTCGCCGGCGCGTTTGGCTTCGAGGCGGCGACGCTCTTCGAGATCACGGCCAAGGCCGAGCGCGAAGCGCCCAAAGTGACCTTCTGAGGCGATCATGGATTTTTACGGACATCAGGACAGTGCGCGCAAACGCACAGGCTGGCTGGTCGTGCTTTACGGCCTGGCGGTCGTCGGCATCGCGCTGGCGCTGTATATCGTCGTGCGAATGGTGTTCGGGGGCTCCGAGGCGGGTGAACCCGTTCCAGATTTTTGGCAACCCGAACTCTTTTTCGGGGTGACGGTCGGCGTGGTGGCCGTCGTGCTGGCGGGCTCGCTGTTCAAGACCGCTCAGCTTTCCGGAGGCGGCCCCGCGGTGGCGCGTTCGCTGGGCGGACGTCCGGTGCTCCCGAACACGACCGATCCGGACGAGCGCCGGTTACTCAATGTGGTCGAGGAGATGGCCCTGGCGGCAGGCGTGTCCGTGCCGCAGGTCTATATGCTCGATGCCGAGGACGGCATCAACGCCTTTGCCGCCGGATTCTCGACCCGTGACGCGATCATCGGCGTGACGCGCGGATGCGTGCGGCAGCTCACGCGGGACGAGCTGCAGGGGGTCATCGCGCATGAATTCAGCCACATCGTCAACGGCGACATGCGGCTCAACATCCGCCTCATCGGTGTGTTGTTCGGGATTCTGATGATCACCGTGATCGGCCAGATCATCTTCCGCACGACCCAGTTCAGCGGCGGCGGGGGGCGTTCGCGTGACAACAAGCGCGGCGGCAATCCGCTGCCGTTGCTGGGTCTGGCGATGATCATCATCGGCTACATCGGCGTCTTCTTCGCCAACCTGATCAAGAGCGCCGTGTCGCGCCAGCGGGAGTTTCTGGCCGATGCCTCGGCGGTGCAGTACACCCGCAATCCCTCCGGCATCGCCGGCGCGCTGAAGCGCATCGGCGGATTCGCGGCTGGCGCCAAAGTCAGAAACGCGCATGCCTCCGAGGCGAGCCACCTGTTCTTCGGGGACGCGATCGGCAGCAGCCTGATGAGCCTGTTCGCCACCCATCCGCCGCTGAAAGAGCGCATCCGCCGCCTCGACCCGGCGTCCAATCCGCAAATCGCCGCGTGGGCCGCGTCGGCTCCGTCAGCCGGAGCGGCCCCGGCGGCGGTCTCCGGCTTTGCCGCCGGGAGGAGCGCGGGCGCAGGCACGGTGGATCTGGCTGCCGCGCAATCCCTGCTGGCGACGGTTCCGAAGGCCTTGCGCGAGGCGGCGCGCGACCCGGTCGCGGCGCGCACGCTGATTTACGCCCTG
Source organism: Lentisphaerota bacterium (assembly GCA_016873675.1). Lineage (NCBI taxonomy): Bacteria > Pseudomonadati > Lentisphaerota > Lentisphaerota bacterium. The sequence continues at coordinate 4,392 of VGWG01000105.1, forward strand.
TTGCGCGCGGCCCGGTCCGATGTCCGGGCGCGCCAGGATCAGGCGATGCTATCTCTGGATCCGCAGGCGGAATCCCGCCTGGCCGCGCTGGCGGCCGCAACTGTCTCGCTGCCGGCAGCGCTGCGGCTACCGCTGGCCGAGCTGGCGATCCCGACGCTGAAGATTTTACCGCGCGCGGATTATCAGGTTTTTCGCCGGGTCATGCAGATCATGACCGAGGCCGACGATCAGATCGATCTCTTCGAATACGCGCTGCAGCATCTGATTGTGCGTCATGTGGAGCCGGCCTTCGGCAAAGTCAGCGCCGCGCCGATCCGCTACCGCACCGTCGACCAGGTGCTGCCGGCCTGCCGGACCGTGATGACCGCGCTGGCCGCCTGGGGCACGGAGAGCCGCGAGGCCGCCGCTGCCGCTTTCGAGGAGGGGATGCGGACGCTCGAAGGGCAATCGCCGGCTTATGACGCCGCGCGGACATCGCTTGGCGATGTCGATCTGGCGCTCAACACGCTCTCCGAAGCATCGCCGCAGGTCAAGAAGAAGGTCATCGAGGCCTGCACCCGCTGTGTTCTGGCCGATGGCCAGACCGCACCCAACGAGGCGGATCTGCTCCGCGCCATCGCCGACGCCATGGACGTGCCGATGCCGCCGGTCGCCGCCGGGTGAGCGAACAGGGGGAGGCGGTCATGGACGGAGTCAGGCACGGGGCTCAGCGGTGATGAACCCCAACACACGCAACCACCTGATGATCGCGATCAAGGTCGCCGTGACCGTGGCGCTGCTGGCGGTGACGTTCCGGATGATCGGCCCCGGCGTGCTGCTGGAGCGCGCGGGCGGAGCGCATGCGGGGGTGTTCTCCCTGGCGCTGCTCGTTCTGATTTTCGGCGGATTCGCGGGAGCAATGTCGTGGTTTTGCATCCTGCGCACGCGCCTGCCCGCGATCACCTACCGCCAGGTCGGCGCCTGCCACTGGATCGGCATGTTTTTTAACAGCTTTCTGCCTTCCAATGTCGGCGGCGACGTGGTGAAGGGCTATGCCATGGCCCGCGACCAGGGCCAGGCCGGATTTGTGGTCACGAGCGTGTTGCTGGATCGCGCGCTCAATCTGGCGGTGCTGCTCGGCATCGGCGTGTTTGCGCTGCTGCTGCGCACGGCGCGCGCGGCATGGGCAGCGGCCTTTCTGCTCGGGGTGTTGGCGCTAATCCCGGCGGCGGTGGCGGCGGCCCGGAGGTTTCGACGGAGCAGACGGCCCCCGGCGGGGGAGGGCATCCGCGGACGGCGTGCCGCGCTCGTGGATGCGATCCTCGACTGGGTGGCGGCGCCCCGGCTGTTCATTCCCGCCCTGGGAGCCGCCCTGGCGTCGCAGCTTTTCAAGACCTGGAGTCAGGTCTTCGTGATCCGGGCGCTGGGCCTGGCCCTGCCGGTCTTTTGCGTGTGGACCGTGATCCCGCTTTTCGGGATGGTTTCGGCTCTGCCGGTCTCCATCGGTGGTCTCGGTGTGCGCGAGCTGGCCGCGCAACGGCTCGCCGGGCCCCTGCAGTTCGACACCACCGATCTGGTGGCGCTCAGTCTGGGCGGGCATCTGGCGGTGGTGTTGGTGAACCTGCTCGGGGCGGTGCCGTTTGTTCTTGGCAGGCGCCGCAAGGGATTGAGGGTGCCCCAATGAACCCCGGATCCCTGATCCTCGCCCCCTTGCGGGGTGTGACGGTGCGGACCTTCCGCGAGGTCTGGGCCCGGCATTTCTCCGGACTGGACGCGGCGGTGTCGCCCTTTGTGCCGCTGGTGGCGGGCGACCGGGTGAAGCCGGGGCTGCTGGCGGATGTGGACCCCGCGCTGCCCCAGGGCATCCCGGTGGTCCCGCAGGTGATCGGCCGCGACCCGCAGTTGCTGCGGGTGATGATTGCGGCCCTGAAGAACAAGGGTCATGCGCGGGTGGACCTCAATGCGGGGTGCCCGTGGCCGATGGTCGTGAGAAAGGGTCGCGGCGCGGGGCTGATGGCGCGGGAAGACGATTTCCGCCGGATGCTGGAGGCGGGATGCGAAGCGCTGCCCGGCGGATTCTCGGTCAAGGTGCGCCTCGGCGTCGACACCCCCGACCTGCTGCTGCGACGGATGCCCGTGATCAACGCCGTGCCGCTGTGCGAAGTGGCGATCCACGCGCGAACGGCCCGCCAGATGTACGAGGGGCCCGTGGACCTCGGCCGCTTCGCCGAAGCGTGCGAGGCCTGCATCCATCCGGTGGTCTACAACGGCGACATCCGCGCGCCCGCTGACCTGACGCGGCTGCAGACGCGCTTTCCCCGCGTGACGCGCTGGATGATCGGACGCGGCGTCGCCGCCGACCCGTTCCTGCCTGAGCGGCTGCGCGCTGGATCTGGCGCGGAAGCGCCACGCGATCTTGCGCGGTTCCGCGCCTATCTGGACGATCTGCTGGAGGCCAACCGCGCGGTTCTTTTCGGCGAGAGACCGGTGCTGGGACGGTTTAAGGAATTGTGGTATTATCTCTCCCAGTCCCTGACGGATGGCCCGCAGACGCTCAAACGCATTCAGCATAGCGCGACACTAGACGACTACCGCCGGGCGGTTGACGCCTGGTTCGCCCGCGCGCCCGGCTGGATTCCGGAGCGCAATGGGATGGAGTCATGAACCCTGAACCAGGAGCGACGATGATGATGACAATTGCGACACGAGAGGCGCCGGAGGCCGTGGGCCCGTATGCCCAGGCGATCCGGGCGGATGGCTGGGTGTTTTGTTCGGGCCAGTTGGGACTCGACCCGGCGGGCGGGCCGCTGGCGGCCGACACGGTCGCGCAGGCGCGCCAGGCGCTGGCCAATCTGCGGTCGGTGCTGGACGCGGCCGGAAGCGGCCTGGACGCGGTGGTCAAGACCACGGTGTTTCTGACCGATCTGGCCGACTTTGCGGCGGTCAACGCGGTTTATGCCGAGGCGTTTGGCGCGCACCGGCCCGCGCGCGCCTGCGTGCAGGTCGCCGCGCTGCCCAAGGGCGCGAAAGTGGAGATCGAGGCGGTGGCCCGGGTTCGCGCAGGCGCTTGAGAAACAGCCGGCACGCATCGTTCATTTTGCACAGCCTGCTGGAGTTGGAGGACCAGAATGCCCTGCTGGGGCATCCGTGCCTTGGCGTCCCTGAAAATGATGTGAACAGAGCGTGTGAAAAAGTCGTATCCTGTATGCATCTTATTGCGCCCGCCAGCCAGTAGCCAGTGTTGCACTGGCTACTGGCTGGCGGGAAAATCGTTCCCTCGTGTGAAAGCAAGGGCATTGTGGCACAGGACGGACGGTCGTTCAGGAACTTTTCGATCCGATTCAGATCCGCCTCGCCGATGGCCGCGAACGACTCGCTCTTCGGGTACAGACGGCGGATCAGCCCGTTCGTGTTCTCGTTCGTCCCCCGCTCCCAGGAATGGTACGGGCGGGCGAAGAACACGTCCGACTTCAAAGCCGTCGCGATCTCGGCGTGGCGGGCGAACTCCTTGCCGTTGTCGAACGTGATGCCCGTGCAGGCCACGCCGACGGCGGCGAGCAGCCGGATGATTCCGGCCTTCACCTCGTCGGACTCCTTGGTAGCCGACCGGCCCACCAGCGTGTAGCGCGTCACCCGCTCCACCAGCGTCACCAGGTAGCCAGTCGCGTTCGCCCCGACCACTAGGTCGCCCTCCCAGTGCCCGACCGTGATCCGCAATTCGATCTCAGGCGGGCACGTCTCGATCCCCCGCCTCCCCGGGATCACGCCGCGCCCGCGCCCCTCCTGCCGCAGGCAGCGGCGTTTGCGCTTGCGCTTCGCGCGCGGGAGCCTCTACCACAGGTCGCCGCCGGCCTTCGCGTCCTCGTACACGTGCTTGTAGATCGTCTCCTTACACACATGCGGCCGCCCCTCCAGTTCCGCACGCCCGCAGATCGCCTCCGGCGTCCAGCCTTTCCTGAGCTTCTCTTCCGCGTCTAGCCGCACGACCTCGGTGAACCGCCTCGGACCCGGACGCATCGCACGTTCCTCGGCCAGCTCCTGCGCCTGTTTCGGCCGATAACCCTTCCCACCTGTGTTCCGAAACACCTCACGGCTTATCGTGCTCGCCGTCCGCCGCAGCAGCCTCGCTATCTCACGGACCCCATTTCCCGCTTGCCGCAGCACGTAAATCTGGCTACGCTCTATATCGGTCACGCGCGTGTAAGACACTTTGTCTCCTTCCTTGTTAGCACAAGAAGGAAGTGTACTTCACCGCGTGGCCGTTTTCAAAACTTCAAGTGTTGCACTGGCCGGTCGCGCGCGCGGTCTATTGAGGCACTTGCAAACCCCCTGGTCTGTCAAAGTGGCACGGGCATCTTGCCCATGGAGTCTTGCAAGAGCCTCAGAAAGAAATTTAGATGCGTTTGCCCTGGACTTTTTGACAGGGCAAACGCATCTAATTTCTGAACCTTTGTCAGTTTCTGGTTCAGGGATTGCTTCATTGCCTTTTTCCGAAGGCCGGTCGGGTTCTCTGACCATCCACTGCGCGTTCCGGCGGGAAAGCAGGTC
>VGWG01000106.1 GCA_016873675.1 Lentisphaerota bacterium
CCCGCAACGATGGCCCTGTCGAGTCCGTTTGTTTAGCGTCGGACCCGCCGCTTCAGCAAAAAATCTTACAAAACCTCTCGGACGCAAGCCGTCAGGCGCAGCGTCCGGGGGGTTTTGCAAGAGCCTCTGCTGATAAAAAGCAATCGGTGTCGGCGCGACGCATCGGGTAGGGCAGCGGCGTCCCGCCGCGCCGCAGGCTGCAGGAAGAAAGCAATCGGCGCGGCGAGACGCCGCTGCCCTACCCGCTTCCGCGCTTTCCCTGATCCCGCTTTTCAGCTTTCAGTTTTCAGCTTTTCAGCTTTTCTCTTCAGCGAGACGCCGCCGCCCTACCCGCTTCGCGCATTCCCTGATCCCGCTTTTCAGCTTTTAGTTTTCAGCTTTTCTCTTTGCGCCTTGCCCAATCGTTTCAAACCCCGTACTGTTTCCTCATGAATCCGTCGCCCTTCGCGCAGCGAAAAACGTTGCCGCATCAGGTTCCTTCGTGGGTCGGACAAGGCGCCCGGCATTTCGTGACGATCAACGCGCGCGACCGCGCCGCCGCGCCCTTCGCCGCGCCTGCGGTTGCCGGCGTCCTGCTGGATAATCTACGGGTCTACGAGACACTGGGGAAATGGCACATCTGGATCGCTGTCATCATGCCGGATCATCTTCATTTCATCGCCACGTTCAATCTGGACGATGCGATTCACAAGACGGTCGCCGCCTGGAAGGGGTATCAGACCCGGACGATCAAGCTTCAGTTTCAGCGCGATTATTTTGAGCATCGCCTGCGGGACGAGGATGAATTCGTGGAGAAGATGATCTACATCCGCGAAAACCCGGTTCGCAAGCAGCTTGTGACATCGTCCGCCGACTATCCGTATATCATCGGATCGGGCGGCAGCAACTGGTAACTGGCACGTGGTGTCGGCGCGACGCATCGGGTAGGGCAGCGGCGTCCCGCCGCGCCGCAGGCTGCTGATAAAAAGCAATCGGTGTCGGCGCGACGCATCGGGTAGGGCAGCGGCGTCCCCGCCGCGCCGCAAGGTAGGGCAGCGGCGTCCCCGCCGCGCCGCAAGGCACATGGAATGGATAAAGGCATTTATCGAGAGCGGGCGCGCCATCGGGATCGCCATCGAATATGCGGGATTTCGCTCCCGCCCCCGATGACCCACACTGCCACACGCTCACCCATTTGCCCTCGGCGCGGCGAGACGCCGCCGCCCTACCCGCTTCCGCGCATTCCCTGATCCCGCTTTTCAGCTTTCAGTTTTCAGCTTTTCTCTTCGGCGGGACGCCGCCGCCCTACCCGCTTCGCGCATTCCCTGATCCCGCTTTTCAGCTTTCAGTTTTCAGCTTTTCTCTTCAGCGAGACGCCGCCGCCCTACCACGCTGCGCGCATTCACCCACGCACCCACACACCCACACACCCACACACCCTTCCGCCCCTCTGCCTTTTTCTCTGAAAATCACCCTTGCGCGTGTGTGTTCCGAAAGCTTATTATTCTGAAAACTAAGCGCGGCGTCTGACGCGGGCGCCCTGCGTGACGGCCATTCACACGAGTGGAGGTGCGACATGACGAAGATCCAAACGGCGGCGCGGGCACTGGCGGCTTCCGTGCTGGGACTGGCCGTTGTGGCACAGGCGCAGACGATCCACTGGAACTTCGGCACCAACGCCGTCCCGCTGGCCGCCCCCGTTTCCAACACGGCGGTCAACGTCTCCGCCGGGGCTCTCACGCACGGCAATAACAACGGCACGACGGATCTGCTGACGACCAACTCGGTCTCGACCACTTACGCCGGCGCCTCGGGTAGCTATAACGCCGGGGCCGCCGCGCGCACCGGTCCGCTGAATACCAACGACACCGGCTCCGCCTATTTCACCTTCACCCTCACGCCCGACGCCACGAACACCCTGCGCGTGACGGGCCTCTCCTTCGGCAGCCGCAGCACCTCCACCGGCCCGCAGGCGTTCGGCATCCGCTCCAGCCTCGACGGTTACGCCGCCGATCTGGCGGCCGGAACGCTCGCGAACAACCAGACCTGGGCGCTGAAGACCACCGCCTTCACCGCGATCTCGCAGACGCCGGGCACGCCGCTGACCGTGCGCATTTATGGGTATGATGGTGCCGGGTCTCCTGTTTCGGGCACCGCCAACTGGCGGATTGACGATCTGGCCGTGGCGGTGTCGGCCGCCGGGACGAACACCCCGCCGGTGGTTTTGCCGATCACCCCCCGGACCGCGCGGGCGGGGACGGCGTTGAGCCTAGCGGTGACGGTGGCGCCGACCGACAACGACCCGGTGACCGCGACCAACGTCACGGCAGCGATGAGCGTGGCCGGCGCGTTCGGTCTGGCCAACGGCGTGTTCACCTACACGCCTGCCGCGGCGGATCTGGGCGAGCAGACCTTCACCTTCACGGCTCAGGACAAGGATGGCGTGAGCGAACCGGTGGCGGTGGTTGTGACCGTGCGGCGCGCGCAGACGCCGGCGGTGGCGCTGGCGGCCGCTGCGGGCGCCTACGTCCAGGACTTCAACACGCTGGAAGCCTCCGGCACGCCCGAATGGGACGATGCGGCCTTGCCGCTGCCGGCGTGGTACGCCTGCGCGGGCGCGGTAGAGGTGACGCAGTACCAGACGGGAACGGGGTCGAGCACCAGTGGCGGCCTTTACTCCTACGGCGTCGCCAACGCTGGCGACCGGTCGCTGGGATCGCTGGCCTCCGGTTCGTCTGGAACGATTCGCTTCGGCGTCGCCTTCACCAACACCACCGGGCTGGCCGTGACCAACCTGACGATCGGCTTCACGGCGGAGCAGTGGCGGGTGGGGGCGAGCGCCGCGACCAACACCCTCTCCTTCCACTACTGCATCACCAACCGCGTGCTGCCGCTGAGCGCCGCCGCGGAGTGGCGTCCGGTCGCGGCGCTGGACTACGACTCGCCGCTGACGACCGACACACAGGCGTCCGGCGCCTGCCACGCGGCGGCGGCGCGGAGCGCGGCAATCACCCGGTATCCGATCCTGCCTGGCGAGGCGCTTCTGCTCCGCTGGAGCGATCCCGATGATACAGGCAATGATCACGGCCTGGGGATCGACGATCTGACGGTGGCATGGGCGGCGGGCGCGCTGCTGGAGGCGGTTCCGGTGGGGCGGGCGGGGGCGGCGGAAAACTTCGACGAGATGGGGCGCGACGCCCCGGCGACGCTCGTCTGGCCGTGGCGGACCGAGGCGCGGGGCGGCGCGCCGCGCACGAACGGCCCCTATGCGTCGGCCGGCACGCGCGCGCTGCTGGCCAATACATCGGCGGGTTTCACGCCAGCCGGAACGTACGTCTTCACAGGACAGGCGCTTGGCGATCAGGCGGTGGGCGGACTGCCCGGCGGCGAAGAGGCCGCGACCGTGACGGTGTACGGAAAATTCCGCAACACGGCGGGGATGGCGATCCGGCGCTGGCGGGTCGGGTATGCGACCGAAAAATACCGCAACGGCACGGCATCCACCGCCGTGCAGCTGCGGGTGTCGGCCGATGGCGCGAACTGGGGCGCGGCGGGCGATCCGGCCGCGTTCGCGGCGGATGGCGACACGGCGGGGGTGGCGGCGGGGGCGGGTCCGCTGGCGACGGCGCGGGTGGATCGCGAAGCGGCTCTGGCCGCAGCGATCCCGGAGGGCGGCCTTTTTTATCTGGCCTGGCAGATCGCCGTCACGGAGGGGGAGAGCGTGGCCGGGGCGCAGGCGCTGGGAATAGACGAGGTGCGAATCGAGCCGATGTTTCCCTCCGCAACGGTGCTGTTGGTAAGGTGACCGAGAGGGAAAAGCGGAAAGCGGAAAGCGCGAAACGCGTGTGTGGGGGGAAAGAGAAGGTGCGAGCCGCATGCCAATGGAGGAGCCCCCCTGATAAAAAGGCAATCGGTGTCAGCGCGGCGTGCGAGATAGGCGGGGCTTCCGCCCTTTTCTTTGGCATTTTTCTTGATCTGCGGCGCGGCGGGACGCCGCCGCCCTACCCGCTTCGCGCATTCCCTGTTTCCTGCGGCGCGGCGGGAGGCCGCGGCCCTACCCGCTTCGCGCATTCCCTGTTTCCTGCGGCGCGGCGGGACGCCGCTGCCCTACCCGCTTCGCGCATTTCCTGTTTCCTGCGGCGCGGCGGGACGCCGCCGCCCTACCCGCTTCGCGCATTCCCTGTTTCCTGCGGCGCGGCGGGAGGCCGCTGCCCGCTGCGCGACAGGTCACGCATCCGCAAAAACAACACCCCCCGCAGCGGATGCCGCGGGGGGTGTTTGTCGGTTTGATTAGACCGTCCGGCTTACTGCGGCAGGATCCGGGCGCGGAAGAAGTTACCGACCGGCGTGGTGAATGTGTTGGTGGCCTCGCCCAGCACATTGAATTCCGTCACGGCATTCGTAATCCCGGCGGCGGCCGGCCAGTCATTCGTCAGGCTCACCTTGGCGTCGATCAGGATGTTCACCGTCAGACCGCTTGCCGAGGCGTAGGCGACGCCATTCGTGAGGGCCTTGACGACGATCGTCGAGTCGGGCGTGCCAACCGTGAAGCTGGTGATCACGTTCGTCACCGCCTCGTTCACATACGGATTGAGCTTCATCGCCTGTTCGAACGCCAGCGTGTTGTCATCCATGTCAAGCGCATCATCCGGCGTCTTGCCAAAGTCGCGGATCCAGGCGATCTCGTCTTCGCTCATGCCGGCGAACTGCGCGGGGAGCTCTGCGGCCGTCTTGGCCTGATCCAGCAGCACCTCCAGGACGTTCGTGGCGGGCTGGGTTCCGTCAGGCGCAGGCGACGTGACCGTCCGGTTGTCCGAACCGAGCGTGAACATCGCGGCGGTGCCGGTGTCCAGCTTGTTCGTGTACCACGCGCTGGCGGGCGCAGCGTATTCCTTGGACCAGCCGTTGGCATAGTCATTGTCCGTGGCAACGGGGATGTAGGCGACAAATACGCCATTGGTCCATTCCTCGATCACGTACGAAAAGACCGATCCGGTGAACACGAACGACGGCACATCGCGGGTCACGACCACGTCATCGATAAAGCCGGAGCCCTTGAAGGAGACCGCGTTCAGATACGTATCCGTGTCACCAGAAATGGCCGACAGGAACAGCCCCGCCGAGGCATTGGCATGGGTGACGCTATTCGAATTCACCTTCAGTTGCGCCCAGACAAACGCATTCTCGTCGCTGCTCAGCGTGATTGACAGGCGGTACCAGGCGGCGGGATTGATGAGCGCGCCCAGCAGCGTCGTTGTGTCTATCACCGAGTTTGTCAAGACGAACGCCTCATTCACGATCACGCCGTGCCGGATCACCAGGTTGCTCGCGGCATTCACAAAGAAGGCGAACTTGGTGTCAAAGGGGGTCTCGACCTCCTCCGGGCTGCCGTCGATCAGGTCAAACCGGACCATGGTGTCCACATAGAGCGCGTCCGACAAGAAATCGATCGGCGTGGTGTTCGTGAACGACAACACGCTGTTCCCGGTGTCGAGTTGCAGCACGTTGGTGTGCGTGACGACGCTGTTGGTCAGCGGCAGTGATGTCTTCGTGTAAACGTACACCATGTTGGTGATGGCGGACAGGTCTTCATCCGTGCTCGACCAGCCGGTGAGGTTGGTCGCCAGACTCCCATTCGCCGGTCCCTCGAACGACTCCGAAAGGATCGGGTCCGCGATCGCCTGGCTCCCGATGGCCAGGGCCAACACGGCCACGCCCATCCGGAGCGTTTGTTTTGTGACGTTCATGTGTGTCTCCTGTGTCAGGATGTTAATACCCCAAGCCTCCCCTTGCGGAGAGTGTTATTACCAAGTGTCAGCATCAGTGTAGGCAAGGAAGTTTGAGCCGTCAATGAGAAAATCATGAAGTTTTTCCATCCGCCGCGTCAAAAATAGGAGTATACTGGCGGGGTTTGAGACGGGAGGTCGGGCGTGGAAATCTGTGTATTGGCGAGCGGCAGTTCGGGAAACTGCGTGTACGTGGAGGCCGGGGGAACGCGGATCCTGGTCGATTTCGGCCTGAGCCTGCGGGAGGCGGAGGCGCGGCTGACAGGGATTGGCCGGTCGTTTTCGGAGATCGCCGCCGTGTTATGCACCCACGACCACACCGACCACTGCCGCGGTCTGGCCTCCGCCGCCCGCCGCCACCCGTTTCGCCTGGTCGCCAACGAGGGGACCGCCCGCGCGGTCGAACAGACGGGGCGCGCCGCCCAAGCGGCGGTTTCCGCAGGTCCGGGCCGCTGGGACATCTTTGAAAGCGGCGCGACGTTCTCCGTGGGCGCCCTGACCGTCGAGAGCTTTGGCGTCCCCCACGACGCAGCCGACACCGTCGGGTATGTGTTGAGCGATGGCGGGATCCGCCTGGGGCTGTGCACCGATCTGGGGATGGCCACCGCGGTGATCCGCAGGCGCCTCGCCGACTGCGACGCCCTGATTTTGGAGTTTAATCACGATGTCGAGATGGTGCAACACTCCGACCGGCCCTGGTCGCTCAAGCAGCGGATCCTCAGCCGGATCGGCCATCTGAGCAACGAAGACGCGCGCGACCTGCTCGCCGAGCTGGCCTCGGAACGGCTCCAGGTCGTCTTTCCCGCGCATCTGAGCGAGGCGTGCAACACCGAAGCCCTCGCGGAACGGGCGGCCCGCGCCGCCCTCCAGCGGGCAGGGCGGTCCGCCACGCGGGTGGTCATGACCCATCACCACCGGGCCACGGAGGTGGTGGTATTGTAAGGCGGGACGGGGGAGCGAGGGACACATGCAGACACATAAGCAAGCGGGCGCGGTGACCGTCCGGCTGGTGCAATTGGAGGTTTTGCCGGCCCGGCCCGAGGTCAACACGCGCCGAATGCTCGACGCGGTGGCGCGGGCGCGCGCCGACGGCGTGGCGCTGGTGGCCTTCCCCGAGCTGGCCATTCCGGGGTATCTGCTGGGCGACATGTGGGACCGCCCCGCGTTCCTGCGGGCGTGCGAGGCGTGCGGGGAGCGGATGCGCGAGGCCTCGCAGGGGATCCTTGTCGTGTTCGGCAATGTGGCGGTCGACTGGGAGAAGCGCGGCGAAGACGGCCGGGTGCGCCGCTACAATGCGCTGTTCTTCGCCGAAAACGGACGGTTCTGCGCCTCCGCCGTGACCCGCCTGCCGTTTGTCGCCAAGACGCTGCTCCCCAATTACCGCTGTTTTGACGACGCGCGCCACTTCTTCGACACCCGCCGCCTGGCGCTGGAGCAGGGCACCACGCCCGACCGGATGATCGAGCCGATGCAGACCTCGCTCGGCCTGATCGGCGGGCTGCTGTGCGAGGATGCGTGGGACACCGACTACGCCTTCTCCCCGGCGAAGATTCTCGCTCACAAAGGGGCCCGCTTCCTGATCAATGCGAGCTGTTCGCCATTCACCGGCGACAAGAATCACAAACGGAACCGGGTGTTCAACCAGCTCGCGTGTGACACCCGGCTGCCGCTCCTCTATGTCAACACCGTCGGCGTGCAGGACATCGGCAAGACGGTCTACATGTTCGACGGGGCGAGCTGCATCTACGACGGCCACGGGAACGCGGTGCAAGCCGGCCCGCCGTTTGAGGAGGCGGCGGCCACGGTGACGCTGCCCGCGGACGGCGCGCCCTTCGGCGAACCGGTCGCGCCCCGGCGCGACAGCACGGCGGCGCTGGCACAGGCGCTGGAGTTCGGCGTGCGCGGCCTGATGCGGCGGCTGGGCATCCGCCGGGTGGTGGTGGGCATCTCGGGGGGCATCGACTCGGCCCTCACGGCCGCCCTCTATAGCCGGATCCTCGCGCCGGAGGATTTGCTGCTGCTGAACCTGCCCGGCCCGTTCTCCTCGCAGACCACGCGGGGGCTGGCGCGGCGGCTCGCCGAGGCGCTCGGCGGTCGCTATGCCGAGGTGCCGATCACGGCGGCTGTGGAGCTGACGCGGGGACAGATCGACCATCTGCCGCTCACCGGGCCGGGCGGCACGCCCGCCGGCGCGCTCACGCTTGGCGCCCTCGACATGGAAAACATCCAGGCGCGCGATCGGGGCGGACGGGTGCTCGCCGCGGCGGCGGCGGCCTTCGGCGGGGTCTTCACCTGCAACGCCAACAAGGCCGAGATCACCGTCGGATACGGCACCCTCTACGGCGACATCTGCGGCTGGCTCGCGGCGCTGGGCGATCTCTGGAAGGAGCAGGTGTACGCCGTCGCCCGCCATCTCAATGCGGAGGGGTTTGACCGGCCGGTGATTCCCGAGGGGATTTTTGCCATCACGCCCTCCGCCGAACTCAACGCCGCGCAGGCGGTGGACGAGGGCAAGGGGGACCCGCTCATCTATCCCTATCACGACACCCTCTTCCGCGCCTGGGTCGAGCGCTGGGATCGGGCGACGCCCGAGGATATCCTGGAGTGGTACGCCAGCGGCGAACTGGAGGGACGCATCGGGTACGCGGGAACGGTCGCGGCGCTGTTCCCGGATGCTCGGGCGTTCGTGGCCGACCTGGAGCGGTGGTGGATGCTTTATCAGGGTCTGGGCGTGGCCAAGCGGCTCCAGGCGCCGCCGGTGCTGGCGGTGAGCCGACGCGCCTTCGGCTTCGACCACCGAGAAGCCCAGCTCGGCCCCTGGTTCTCGGACCGCTATCAGGAGCTCCGCGCGCGGGTGCTCGCGTAAGACGAGCGACCCGGGGTCAGTTATCCATGTAATCGGTTAGCGACAGGGGTGTGTGAGTGTGTGAGTGTGTGAGTGGGCGCGACAGCGGGTAGGGCAGCGGCGTCCCGCCGCGCCGAAAGAGAAAGAGAATGCGCGACAGCGGTGTGTGGGCGTGTGAGCTGTCGGGGGCTGAGCAGAATTCCCCTTTCAATTCGATAGCGATCAATGCCTTGATCCATTCGCTGCGGCGCGGCGAGACGCACCCACACACCC
>VGWG01000107.1 GCA_016873675.1 Lentisphaerota bacterium
CAGGGCTACTAAATGAAGATTAGACACGATACGCCCCTCAACCCGATCCGGTTCGTGTGTAACTCGTTCATGCGTGGTTACATGCGAAAAATCTGCTCTAAAGAGGGTGCTTGTTTTCTGTCTAATTCTGTCTATTTCTGTCTATTGAGGCACTGGCAAACCCCCGGGTCTGTCAAAGTGGCACGGGCATCTTGCCCATGGAGTTTTGAAAGAGTCTCAGAAAGAAATTTAGATGCGTTTGCCCTGCCCGAAAAACGCCGTAGCTGGAAAAAATCCGGCGACAAAAATAAGGTGAAAAGAGAGGGGGAGACGGTTGACTCTGGGGCGGGCGGGCTGTATCCTTCCACTTGGCTTCACTTGGCTTAACTCGGGATACCTCGGTAGGTATTGAAAGAAACACGTCGGGACAGTTGAGGACAGGCCGAAAACACCGGAAAATGAAAAAAACCCAGCAAAACGTTTGTTTTACAGGGTTTTTTAGGCTGGTGGTGGGACTAGGATTCGAACCTAGGAAGGCGTTAGCCAGCAGATTTACAGTCTGCCCCGGTTGGCCACTTCGGTATCCCACCGCATGGAAAGTTCGCATATGATGGCAAAGAGGGCGGATGGTGTCAATACTAAGAAGGGGCTTGGCGTAAAAGACCGGTTCCACGGGTGTCTCTGCGATGTGCTGGTGATCACGCCGCCCTTGGTGCAGATGAATGCGCCGTATCCCGCCGCGGCGTGCCTGTGCGGCCACCTCGCGCGCGCGGGGCTGGCTGCCGCGCAGGCCGACCTGTCGCTGGCGCTCGCGCTGCGCGTGTTTTCACGGGAGGGGCTGCGCCGGGTGACGGACGCGATCCGCGCGCGCCGGCTGCGCGCGCCGACCGCATCGGTTTCGCATTTGTTGAGGCACGCCGCCGAGTATCACGCGACGATCGGGCCGGTGATCCGGTTTCTGCAGGGCCGCGACGGCACCCTGGCCAGCCGGATCGCTGGACGCCAGCTCCTCCCGGAAGGGCCCCGGTTTGCCAGTCTGGATGCGGCTGGCGCCGCTGCGCCGGATGCGCTGGCGGCGCGGGACGACGTGGCCAAATATCTCGCCGGGCTCTATCTGGATGATCTCGCCGACGCGATCCACGATGGCCTTGACCCGTGGTTCGGCTTCGCCCGCTATGCCGATCATCTCGTCAGCGCGCAGCCGGCGTTTGATCCCCTGGCCCGGGCTGTCGCGGACGACGCGTCGCTGATTGGAGGGATGATCGACGCGCTGACCGAGGAGACGCTCGCGCGCCACCGGCCGCGCGTGGTCGCGATCACCGCGCCTTTTCCCGGAACCGTCTACGGTGCGTTCCGGATCGCGCGGCGCATCCGGCGCGTCTGCCCGGACGTCACGCTGGCGCTCGGCGGCGGTTATGTCAACACCGAGCTGCGGGAACTGGATGACCCGCGCGTGTTTGATTTCTTTGATTATGTGTGTCTGGACGATGGCGAGGAGCCGTTGGAGCGGATTGCGCGGGGTGGGGGACTGGTGCGGACGTTTACGAGGCGTGCCGGGCGTGTGGTCTACGTGGCCGGGGCCGGCAGCAGCCGGTGTGTCGCTCCGGGATGCCCGGATTATGGGGGTGTCGATTTCGGCGACTATCCCGCGGTTGTCGAGTCGCCCAACCCGATGCATCGGATCTGGAGCGACGGCGCATGGATCAAGCTGCCGCTGACGCACGGCTGCTATTGGCACCGGTGCCGCTTCTGTGATCTGGCGCTGGGGGTGATCGGCCGTTACGCGCAGCCCCGCGCGGCGGCGGTCGTTGACACCCTGGAGCGGCTGTGCGAGGCGACCGGTCGTTCGGGGTTCCACTTCACCGACGAGGCGCTGCCGCCCGCGTTGCTGGGCCGGATCGCGGATGAGATCCTGCGGCGCGGTCTGGCGGTGAGCTGGTGGGGCAACATCCGTTATGAGCCGGCCTTCACACCGGAACTGGCGGCGCGCCTGGCCGCCGCAGGCTGCGTGGCGGTGACCGGCGGACTGGAGTGCGCCGAGGCGCGGCTGCTGGCGCTGATGGACAAGGGGATCACGATCGAGGGGGCGGCCCGCGCCTGCGGCGCGTGCGCGGCGGCCGGCATCCTGACGCACGCCTACCTGATGTACGGCTTTCCCACGCAGACCGCGCGTGAAACGGTCGACGCGCTCGACTATGTCCGGCAATTGTTCGCCGCCGGCGTTCTGCAGTCGGCCTACTGGCACCGGTTTGCGCTGACGGCGCACAGTCCGCTGGCTGCGGATGCAGCCCGGTACGGGCTGACGGTGAGCCAGACACGTCCGCCGGCGGGCCAGCGGTTTGCGCGAAACGAGATTGCCTTTGACGAGCCGGGTGCGCCCGATCATGCGGCGCTGGGCGCGGGACTGCGCCGGGCGGTATACAACTACATGCTCGGCATCGGCTTCGATACGCCGGTCACGGAGTGGTTCGACATCCGCGTGCCGTCCCCGAAGCTGCGCCGGCGATTGGTGCGCGATGCAGTGGCCCGCGCGATCTAATATTCAGGCACTTTTGCCTATTCTGGCTCTCGACGCCGTTGCGAGGGGTCTGCATTCGTGGCGAAGCCGGGAAAAGCGGTGTCGCGCGACACCGCTCTCAGGAGTAAGAAAACGGAGCCAAAACTGAAAAAGCGTCTGAAAATAAGATGTTTCCGATCCTAATCTTAATCTTAATCGTAATCGTAATCGTAATCCGTTCTCCACCAGGAGATTAGGATTAAGATTAAGATTACGATTACGATTAAGATGGCAGTGGCCCCTAAGGACAACAGAGAGGAGTGCTTATCATGAGACGGATGCAGACATGGCGATGGGTGCCGGCGGCGGTGCTGCTGGCAATGGGCGGGATGGCGGGTGTGACGGCGGGGCGGGCTGACGACCTCAGAATCTCGTCTTGGGACGCGCGCAGCAATCTGATGTTCCGCACGGCGGACACGAGTTGCGCGAATCACCACTACCGGGTTGAATGCGCTACGTCGCTGGTGTCGGCAGCGTGGTCGACTGTCAGAACGGTGGGCGGCGTCGGCGCCGGTACGTGCGTCACCAACGGTGTGCCGATGGATACGGACTCCATCTTCTACCGCGTGGTGGCAACGTCGAACTCGAACGCTTTCGTGGACGGCGCTTACATGGCCGTCGACATTTCCGGCGGCACCAATGCCACGAGCTACCCTGTGACGTACTACCGGACGATGGCGGACGTACCCGGCGGAGTGAACATCGACGCCTACAAGACCACAATCATCCTAATGCGGCTGATCTCCAATGGCACCTTCACCATGGGCTTTCGGTCAACGGACTACCCCGGCACAAGAAATGATTTGCACCAGGTGACGTTGACGAAGGACTTCTACATCGGGGTCTTCGAGGTGACGCAGCGGCAGTGGGAACTGGTGATGGGGAAAAAGCCGAGCAACTTCAACAACGCGACGTGCTACCAGATGAGGCCGGTGGAGAAGGTCAGTTACTACGAAATCCGGGAGAACCCGAACAACAGCGCGATCAGTCCGAACTGGCCGGCGACGAACACGGTACACGCGGACTCTTTCATGGGCAAGCTGCGTGCGAAGACGGGGCTGACGGGTTTCGACCTGCCTACGGAATCGCAGTGGGAGTACGCCTGCCGTGCAGGGACGACTACGGCACTGAACTCGGGGCAGAACCTGACGAACACCAGTAGTGATACGCGCATGGACGCCGTGGGTCGGTACAGATACAACGGCGGTTATGTCGGCGGCATGACTGTACCGGCGCAGGACTGCACAACGGCAAACGGAACGGCTGTTGCGGGGTCGTATCTGGCGAACGCGTGGGGTCTGTACGACATGCACGGCAACGTGTGGGAGTTGTGCTTGGACCAGTACGGGAATTACCCCGGGACCGTGACCGATCCGAAGGGCACTGCTTCGGGGATTGGCCGCGTCGTTCGTGGTGGCGGTTGGGCCTACACCTCGGAATACTGCCGCTCCGCGTACCGCGACGGCCGCGACGCGGACTACCGGTTCATCTACAATGGTTTCCAGGCTTGCTGCGTGCCCACAGGTCCGTGAAGTGAGCGAAGCAAGGCAGGCAAGCGATGAGTTCGTTCGGGCCACCCCCGCAGGCATAGGGATTTGAACACCCAACATCCAACGCTCAACGAGGACGAGGACGAGGACGCAGTGCGCGCCGTCTCGTCGGTTTAAATCAGAAGACGGCCTATTTCATTTTCCGCTTCCCGCCGGCCAGGCGAGATCGACCCAGCCGATGGCGGCGTTGGTGCCGCCGTCGGTTCGCATCGCGCGGAGCGCCTCGCGGGGCCAGTCGCCGGGGCTTTCGGCCAAGGCATGCACGATCTGGCCGGTGTGATCCAGCTCCACCCAGACGCGCATGCGGCCGGCCGTTGCGGGCAGGTTGGCGCGGGTGACCGCCGAGGTAAATCCCGCCCGTTCCAGGGCGCCGGACACCTGAAGCGACAGGGCGTTCGGCGCGGGTGGCGGATCGGACCCGGCGGGCGTGAGGGCGCGTTCCGAGAGAATGGGCAATCGCGCGGGAGTGTCCAGATGGACGGGCCGCCACGGTGCGGGGGGGCTGCCGGGGAGGAGGATCAGGGGTGCCAGGACCCGATCGGGCGCGGCTTCGCCCGCCTCCAGGCTGGCGCCGCCCGTGCGGCCGAAGCCGAGTCCCGCAGGGCGCGCGATGATGTCGGCCTTGAGATAGAGCGCCTGGGCGTCGGCGCCGACGAGGACATAGGCGGCGCCCGGCTCGGGCAGCCGTGGCACAGGCGGCGCCCGGTGTCGGGAGGCTTGCGAACCGGCCACGCCCCACAACAGGGTCATGATCACGAGGATCGCCGCTGCGGGCCACCAGAATATCAGCCGCCGGCGGTCCGGCCGCGGCCGCCAGATCTCGCGGGTTGTCGGGCTGTTGTCTGCCATGTCACACACCGTTCCGTGAAGGCTGCATCAATCCGGTTTCACGCCCACATTCACCCGCTGTACGCCAGCGGCGCGGGCCAAATTGACCGCCGCCACCACGTCGCCATGGGGCACCTGGCGGTCGGCGAGCAGCAGCAGTTCGCGGCGCGCGGTGTGGGAGAGCAGGGTGCGCATCGCGGCGCCCAGGCGCTGGGCCTGCTGAATGTCGGCGAGGCTGTAACGCTCGTCATCAAAAAAGACCAGTGTCTCCGAGTGCTGAGCGGTCCGGCTGACGGGGATGAGAACGGCGGTGATGCTTTCGTACAGCCCCTCCTGGAAAGGCGCGGGAGGCAGCTCGAAAACCACGCCCGGTCGCAAGGTTAAGCGCGAGCCGACCCAGATGAACAGGGCGGTGACAAGCAGCGCGTCGATCCACGGCACCGCCGCGAGGAACGATTGGCCGATCCGCGATTTGGGGCGGTATTTGTCGCGCAGCGTCTGCGCCCGCCACTGATCCCACGCGCCCGAGTGCCCGATCATGGTTCACGCCTCCTTCTTGGCGGTCCGCGCGGAGGCGTCGCCGGGAGCGGTGAGGAAGGCCACGATCTCCGTCGCGGCGCCCTCCATGTCGAGCGTGATGCGGTCGATGCGGTCCACGAGCAGGTGGTACATCGCGTAGCCGGGCGCGGCGATCAGGAGGCCGGCGGCGGTGGTGATGAGGGCCTGCAGCAGGCCCTGGGTCACCTGCGAGGCATCGACCAGCGGCGCCTGCCTGTGGATCGCCAGAACGGTGTCGAGGATGCCGAGGATCGTGCCGAGCAGGCCCAGCAGGGGCGCGGTGTAGGTGATCGTCACCACCGCGCCGATGCGGCGCTCGAGCCGGCTGAGTTCCGCGCGGCCGGTGCCGTCCACAGCCTCGCGAATGGCGTGCCGTGACTCATGGCGGTGCTGGATCGCGGTGCGCACAAGCGCGGCCACGGGCCCCGGGGTGTCCTCGCAGATGGCGACCGCCTCGCTGTCGTTGCCCCGTCCCAGAATCGTGCGGATCCCCTTGAGAAAGTCCGGGTAGTCGATCGCGGCACGGCGCATGTGCAGCAGGCGTTCGAAGAACACCAGCGCCTCGCCCGCGCCCAGCGCGAGGATCACCCACAGCACCACTCCGCCGTCTCTCAGTATCTCATGCATCGCGCACTCCCCTCCGACCGTCAAGGCCGCGTCCGTTCCAGTCGTTCCAGACGCTGGCGCGCCTCGGCCTGACCCGGCAGATCGGTGTCGGCCACACGTCGCAGCACACGCGCCGCGGCGGCGGGCTTGCCCGTCTGGATCAGCAGATCGGCCGCATTAAATGCCGCCAGTGTGAACCACACCGCCGATTCGTCGTCGATCCGCCCTTTGGCCCGGTCGTCCAGAAACGGGACGACGACACGGGCGTAATACTGCTCGATGGCCTCGCTGGTGCGCGTGAGCTTCTCCAGGCATCGGCCGATCTTGTATTCGGCCTGCAGCGCCATCGACGGTGTGACGTCGCGCCGGCCGAGCATTTCCCGATAGGCGTCCATCGCCTCCTGGAACCGTTTCGGGTCATCGCCGCCCATCAACAGGTAGCTGTCGCCCTTCCGGCCCCAGGCCGGGGTTCCCCAGTCGCTTTCGGGGTAGCGGGTGATCACTTCGCTGAACAGCAGCACCGCCTCGTCGAAACGCCGCAATTCGCAGAGGGCATCGGCTTGCACAAAGCGGGCTTCGGCCAGGCGTTGGCTGGCCGGGTAGGTTTTCCACAACCGGCCCATCAGCTCGACGGTCTGGGCCAGATCGTCGAGGCGGAATGCCGTCCGTCCGGCCCACAGCAGGGCGAAGTCGGCCCACGGTCCCTCGGGCCAGCGCTCGACGTACAGGAGAAACCGTTTGCGGGCGTTTTCGAACCGGCCGTGATTGAAGTCGTATTTGGCGAGCCAGAGGATCAGGTCGGGGAGGCGCGGCGCAGCGGGGAACTTCTCCAGGAAAGATTCGCCGGCGAGATAGGACTCGTCGTCACGCTTGAGGCTGAACAGGCTCATGACCTGCCAGTAGTGCGCTTCGCCCCGGGGGTCGGGCAGGGCGGCCGCCTCGGTGAAATCCCGAAGCGCAGCGTCGAAGCGGTAGGCGCGGAAGTTGGCGATTCCCCGCCCGATGAGCGCCTCGCTGCGCACGGCCAGATTAGTCGTCACGGCGAGCACCGCGCCGTACGCCTCCACAGCGGCCTCCACGGCCGTGCGGGCCGAGAGCAGCGTCGCCAGGCGCAACAGCGCCTGTTCGGCCAGCGGCGTGCCCGCGTAGCGCGTCGCCGTCTGCCGGAACGCGCCTTCGGCGGCGGAATCCCCGTCGCGCTCGAGGGCATCGGCCGACTGGAAGAGCGCGCGGGGCGCGAGCGCGTCCCCCGGGTAGAGCTCGTTGACGCTGCGATAGAGCTGGGCCGCCTGCTTGAAGCGGCCGTCGGCGGCGACCGCGTCGGCGGTGCGGTAGAGATAATCGGCCTTGTGCAACTGGTTCGTGGTGGTGTCGTGCAGTTTCTGGTACAGGTTGGCCGCCTCGCCGAAGCGCCCGATCTGAAACAGGGACCGGGCGCGGCCGGCAAGCGCCGCCAGCCCTTCGCCCGTCTCGCCGAAGGATTCGATGTAGACGCGGTAGGCGGTGGCGGCCCGTTCATGCAAGCCCGCTGCGGCCAGGGCGTCGGCCAGCCGCATCTGGGCGTTGCGCGCCTCGGGGCTTTCCGCGAATTCGCGGATCAGGGCCTTGATCCGGGCCTCGCCCTCGTCGAGCGTATTCGTGGCGCAGAGGAGGATGTCGGCGAGCCGGATACCGGCGGCCAGCCGCAGGTCTGGGCGTTGTGCCGCCTCGGTGGCGGCGCGCGCGGAGGCGATGGCATCGAGGGTCTTGCCGCCCGCGATCTGCAGCCGTGCCAGTTCGGCGAGCGCGCGCACCCGGCCCGACTCACCCGACTGCTCATGCGTGGCGAGCGTCTGCAGCACCCGCGTGGCGTCGGCTGGCCGGTCAAGCCGGGCCAGAATCGCGGCGTGCAACAGCATGCCGTTCTCGACAAAGGGGTCGGCGGGCGTCTCGCGGGGCTGACGTGCCAGCACGTCGACCGCATTCGTGGCCCGTCCCATCCCGTCGAGCGCCTGGGCCCACTCATACAACACCGCGGCGCGCAGCCCCGCATTCGTAACCGCCGCATCGAGCTCGGCATACACCCGCAGGGCACCGGCGTCGTCGTCCAGAGCCAAGCAGGCCTGGGCGGCCAGCCGTCGCAGCGCCGTCGCATCGTCCGATTGGGGATCCGCCGCGAGTCCGCCCTCTGCGGCGGCCCGCGCGCCGGCCGGGTCGTTCAACGCCAGCAGCGCGCGCGTGCGCCAATAGGCAAACGCGCCAGCCGCAGACTCCGCGAGGGTCGCCGCATGGCCATTCAGCGTGTTCAAGACCTCCTCGTTGCGCCCCTGTTCCGCGAGGGACTGCACATAGACCAGGAGCGCGTCGGCGCGCTCGGCAACCGTTCCGGCGGCCTCCACAAGCGCTTTCGCCTGCCGTTCCGCCAAGCCGTAGAGTTTGTCCGCCAGCGCGCTGCGCGCCACGTCAAGACCGTCAGCCGCGCGCGCGCCGCCCGCCGCCAGAAAGAGAAGCACACAGATGGAGAATTGTCTGATCACGCATGCAACCTTGAGTAGAAGAGGTCACGATCCGGGTTGGAGCGCCCACGCCGATCTGTCCGACACAACCGTTCGCCGATAGACGATAGCAAAGCGCCCGTTGCTATTCAACGGAAAAGGGCGGTTCCAGGGCAAACGCATCTAATTTCTGAACCTTTGTCAGTTTCTGGTTCAGGGATTGCTTCATTGCCTTTTTCCGAAGGCCGGTCGGGTTCTCTGACCATCCACTGCGCGTTCCGGCGGGAAAGCAGGTC
>VGWG01000108.1 GCA_016873675.1 Lentisphaerota bacterium
CTTCGTGCGCGCGACGCGCCCATAGGATGCGCGTCGCCCGTATGGAATGTGCACAATACTGAATTCAAGGTGCGAGGCAATGAAGTAAAATCGCACCCCGCCGATGACCCAGTAAAAAATATCGCTGTAAAAAATATCGCTTGCGTATCATCGCCGCCTGTGATACTAACTTGCGCACTGGGGTCTTCAAGCAAAGGGGGTGCGCGCATGGCTACACAGACGCACACATCAGCCAATCGACGTGGCGGCTGCCGCAGGATTGCCGCGATTGTTTTTGCGATGATGCTCGCGTCCGGGGCGGCCTTTGGCCGGAACATCCGGGTCAGCAACGTGCGCTGCACAGAGCATCCCGGAGCCCCCGGGCAAAGCGACGTGCAATTCGATTTGGCTTGGGAGGATTCCTGGCGGTCGGAGTCCGTGGAGCCGGCGGAAAGCAACGTCACGGGGAAGGCACTTCCAGTGAAGAACTGGGATGCGGCTTGGGTGTTTGTCAAGTTCCGCGCGACGGGCAGTGCCGACGGTTATTCGCACGCGCGGCTTTCGTTGCAGGCCGCCGATCACGTCTTGGCCGCCGGCGCGGCCGCTTCCGTCGGTCTGACCGATGACCGGGGCGTCGGTGTGTTTGTCTACCGCGCGGAGGCGGGGCGCGGCAAGAACGATTGGAAGGGCCTCAGTGTGCGCTGGTTGCACGGCGAGGACGGCGTGGCCGCCGTGGCGGCGGTCGAAATTAAGGTGTACGCGATCGAGATGGTCTATGTGGATCAGGGCGCGTTCGCTGTTGGCAACACGGGGCCTGAACTCAGCAAGCTGAATCTGACGGTGATCACACAGACAAATCCGACGATGGCGGGGGGGCGCCCGGTCGGCATCGCCGAGCCCGATTACCCCGCTTGGCCCAATGGCTATGCTGCCTTTTACTGCATGAAGTATGAAATCTCGCAGGGCGAGTATGCCGCGTTCCTCAACGCGCTGCCGCGGGATGCGTGCGGCAGGACCGCGAGCCTGACCGATTCCAGTGCGCTCTATTACGCCCCTGCGGCACCGGTGTCGCGCTACTCCCTGACGGGTGACTGGCCAAACATCGCCGCGTCAAAACCGGGAGTGGCGTGCAATTTCCTCTCCTGGTTTGACGGCGTGAAGTATGCGGCGTGGGCGGGGCTGCGGCCGATGACCGAGATGGAATTTGAGAAGGCGTGTCGCGGGCCGCTCAATCCCGTTCCGGGCGAATACGCGTGGGGAACGGCCGATATTGCTGGAACCGATTTTCCGGTCCCCTCGACCGATGGTTATGCGCTCCAGTCGGACGGCGGACCGGATGAATCCGTCACGTGGGTCGGCGCCAACGGCCCTGGCGGGACGGTTGGTAACGCGGTGTGGAGCGGGACCGTGCGGCGCGAGAGTGATGCGATGTTCGCCGTCAACACGATCAACGGTCCGCTGCGCGTCGGCATCTTCGCGAAGGAGGGGAACACGCGGGTCCTCTCCGGGGCGTCGTATTGGGGCATTCTGGAACTGAGCGGCAACCTCTGTGAGCGCGTCGTGACCATTGGCAATAGGCAGGGGCGCGGTTTTCAGGGGTCGCACGGCACGGGAACCGTGTCAGTCCCGCTGGATTGGCCTTCCAGTTCGGCCGATGGAACAGGGCTTCGTGGAGGCAGTTGGTTCTCCTGGGATCTGCGCGTTTCCGAACGCAATGCGGCCTCGCTTCGGGTTCCGGAACGGAAGGCCGAAACCGGCATGCGTGCCGTGCGCACGGCGCCATAATCGAAACAGACCGGAGCATGGCATGTGGCACAGGATTGGGGCGGTGGCGATCGCGTTCGTTGTGGCGGCAGAGGCTCAGATGATCGGTCCGGGCGCGGGTCGGGAGGCCAATCGGGAGGCGGTCAAGCGCTGGACGGAATCGCAGCGCAAGGAGGAGCCCGCAACCCGGCGCGTGTGGCCCGGCGTCGTGGCCGATACGGCGGCCCGGACGGTGACGGCCGTCATTGAGGCGGTGGGGGATCGGGGCGTCCGCTATCCCACCGAGTTCATCGTGGTCGGCGAAACCAGCGCGAAGGACTACGAAGCGCTGGCTGTGCTGCTAGCCAAGCCTTCCGACGTGGCGCGTGGGCTTGAGGCGATCGGGATGCCGCGCGGCCGGCCGATACAGCCCCAGGCCTTCTGTTTCTGGCCTCGCGGCGAACGGGTCTCGCTCGCGATCCGGCCGTTTGCGGGGGGGGCTGAGCGGCCGATCGGCGCGTTCGTGTCAGACCAGCAGGCGGGCCAGGGGATGACGAATGTTTTCATTTATGTGGGATCGGTGTGGCACGATGACGGCACCTGCGAGGCGGATGCCCCTTCCCCGGGTTCGGTCGTTTCGACGTACAATGAGCCCGCGACGGTGCTTGATGCGCCGCGCCTGATTTCGCAGAACGCGGCCTACGGACGGTATGTGATCAACCCCGGGGTGATGGACAAAGAGTCGCTGTGGTGCCTGGTGCTTCGGCCTGAGCGGGCGGCGGACGCGCCGCCGCGCGTGGCGCCGGTCGAAGTGACGGTGCAGCCGCGCGCCGGCTTGGACACGCCTCCCGCCGGCGTCGCAGACCTCGAATGGGTGCTGCAGGAGCCGGGCGGCGGCGGGGTGACCAACGCGGCCGATGTGGCGGTGAAGGGATTGATGACGCGGGTCCAGTCGGGGCGCGAGCCGCACGTGGCTTGGCGGTTTGATGACCGGCTGACCGTGAAGGCCATGACCGAGCTGGCCCCCGTGATCGCCGCCATCGAGGGCGAGGACGGCATCCGCGTCGAGGGCCCGCCCGACGGCCAGCTCTATTACAAGGCGTACCAGCCGAGACCGGAATGGCGCACGCGCGAGAAACGGCTCATGCAACCGTACGAACTGCGGATCGAGCGCGACGGCGAGACCGGCTGGCGGAAAACCTTTGTCCACATTCACGAAGACTGGAACGACGAGACGAGCTTGGATCCAAAACTCACGGTCCGGCCGTCTCCGCTGCAGAACTGGGACGAGTTGGTCGAGCATGTTGAGAGACTCGGCCGGGGGCAGGGCGTGCTGCTTGTCTTTGCCCCGGCTGACGCACCGCTCTCGGTCTTCATGGAGGGCGTCCGCCGGGTGAAGAAAACCCTGCCGACGGTGTATGTGTTTGCGGAATAGCGCGATTTCTTCGGGAGTGAGTTGCACGATAAACGCACGTAAGACACTCAAGACGGTTGTAGCCGGCCACGTTTGCCTGGACATCATTCCGCAATTTCTGCAATCGGTGTCGCGGCTTGACGAGCTGGTTCAGCCTGGAAAGCTGGTTCAACTGGGTCCCGCCGTGGTTGGCACCGGCGGGGCGGTCGCTAACACCGGCCTCGCCCTTCATCGCCTGGGTTTGCCCGTGACGCTGATGGGTAAGGTCGGCGACGATGCCTTTGGCCACGCCATTCTAGACGTGTTCCGGGGCCACGATCCCGCTCTGGTGCGGACGATGATCGTCGATCCGAACGTCGCCACCTCCTACACGGTGGTGATCAATTTGCCGGGAATTGACCGGAGCTTTCTCCATTGCCCCGGGGCGAACGACACCTTCGCCGCCGCAGACGTCAGGCCGGATCTTCTGCACGGCATGGATCTGTTCCACTTCGGCTATCCGCCGTTGATGAGGCGGATGTACGCCGAGGCAGGGGAGTTGCGCCGGATGATCGAGTCCGTCAAAGCGGCCGGGCTAACCACCTCCCTGGATATGGCGCTGCCCGATCCAGCCTCGCCTGCTGGACAGACCGACTGGAGCGCGATTCTGACCGACTGCCTGCCCGTGGTCGACGTGTTCATGCCGAGCTTGGACGAGATCGTCCACATGCTCGATCCGCGCGAAGGCGAACGCATCCGCAGGCGCGCCGCCGATGGCATCGCACTCGGCGGTATGACGCCCGCCGGCGTGCGTGAGGTGGCCGAACGTCTGATTGGCATGGGCGTTGCCGCCGTGATGATCAAGCTGGGCAACCAAGGGGCCTACCTGCGCGTGACCTCCGATCGGGCGCGCCTGGCGCGCAGTGGCCGAGCCGCCGCGACGCTGCAGGGCTGGGCGGGGGCCGATTTTCACGCGCCCTGTTTCGCCGCTCGGGTCGCGGGCACCACCGGTTCCGGTGACTGCGCGATTGCCGGGCTGCTGGCTTCGCTGGCGCAGGGCCTGGGTGCGGCCGAAGCGGTTCGCATGGCGGTCGCGGTTGGCTCGGCCAGTGTGGAGACACCCGACGCCATCAGCGGCGTGCCGGCGTGGGATACGCTGCTGGCTCGTGTGGCCGATGGCTGGGCGCGGGACCGCCCCAAGGTTCTATTCGCGCACACGGCGTGAGCAGTATTTATCCTAAGAACGCATCTGTGTTCAGGATTGCGGTGCCGTTGCATCCGCCGGCGAGAAAGGCGCACAGCGTTTCGACACAGCCCTTGAAACTGATCCGCAAGACATTTCCGGTAGGTACATGGCCTTCCATACCCCGCGCTACACGAAGGCCTCGCTACAGATGATTTGAGGAATCGCCCTGTCGGACATGGCGAGACTGCGGTGGGCGGCAGCGTCCTTCAAGTTGTGCTGGTCGTAGATGCGGATTAGGTTCTTGAGGAGCCCTTCGCCTGTGACGGAGTTCCGGCGCAACTGGTTCAGTTCTCGCTTCACCGCGCCGGTGAGTGGTCCCCTGAAGACCTTCTCCAGAACATTGACGTTCTGCTTGATGTCCTCGTCCTGGTTGGCTTCAAACATGATTCTCATTTCCCGTAACACATAAAGTTGGCCGTGGGTCAGGTTCGCCGTGTAGGTTCGTTCGGCCTCGCGGTGCCGAACATCCTCCGCGAACTTACGCTGAATCGCCATGACGGCCTTGTTGTAACCTTTCGGCAACGGTGCGGCCTTGGCGTCGGGTGCGCACTTAACCGCGCAGACCACTTTGGGCACGTCCCGCGAGATTACTTCGCTCTTCTCGTCGAGCAGGAACAACTGCTGAAAACGCCCTGCCTGACAGAAGACGTACAGGCCGCGTTGCAGGGATGGCCTCGCCGTCCTGATCCCGTCGCGCAGACTGGCAATCCGTTCGTATTCGCCGGGGTTGTCCTTCCGTAACTGGCGCAAGATCTCCTCGGCTTCGTTCAGGTCAAGGAACTCGTCGTCCGCGCCCCCCCACAGGTCCAGTTGGACCGGAGCACCGCCCCGCATCTCGTAGATGGCGTACATGGCGTCTGGGTTCAGTTTCTCTGTCCGGTCAAGAATCTCGGAATCCTCGCCGATGGTGTCGTGGATTTCCTGAATGCGGTTGTGCAGTTTCTCCTTGAGGCCGAGATTCTTGTCGAGCTTGGTTTCAGGCAGGAAGTTGAACCCGAAAATGAGTTCGTGTTCCGACCCGATACGGTCAATGCGCCCGAAACGCTGAATCAGCCGGACCGGGTTCCAGTGAAGGTCGTAGTTGATGATGTTGTCACAGTCCTGGAGGTTCAAGCCTTCCGCCAGAACGTCGGTGGCGATCACCATCGTCAGTTCCGGCTCGTTCTGGGCGAACCGGTATTCCGGGTTTGCCTTGGGGGCGAAGCGGCCGACAACCTTTTCCTTGCTCTTGTCTCCACTAAAAATGATTTCGATGTCCGCGTGTCTGCGGTCGCGCACAAGGGCATAGAGGGTCTTCATGTAGATGTCATACGGGCGCACTTGCGCCGCCGCCCAGGACTCCTTGAGTTCGGTCATCAAGGCCCCGTCAAACTCCTGGGATTCCTTCCATAGATCATCGAACCAGCGAACCAGTTCGCCGTGGTTCTGGTTGCCCTGAACAACCACGTTCAACTCGGTGTTGTGGGTCAGCCCGGCCAGCGTCAGGTTGGAAGAGCCTACCACGGCGATCCCTTTTTCATGACGCGAAATCTCTTGCCCGACCCCATCGCACACCTTGCCGTAATCACAGATGTACGCCTTGGCGTGGAGGCGCCCCTTGGTGAAGACCCGGACCTTAAGCCGCTTTTCCTCGATCATGCGCATCAGCCCGACAACCAGCTCTTGCCCCTCATCCGTCTGATCCATCCATTCAACGGCGTTGCGGAGATTCCCCGCCGTCTCCTGGGCCATCTTCGCCGCCTCTGTGCGTTTCGGATAGGCCTGCCGCTCAAGTTCCTCGACCGCCAGATCAAGCCGCCGGTATCCCTCGGCCAACATTTCAACCGTCTCTTTGTTGGTCGTATTGCCGATGAGAAGCCGCAGTTCTTTCAGGTTCAAAAGCCGTTTCGCAACGCTCGTCAGGCCGGAGAGGAACAAGTAGCCCACCGCGAACCGGGCGCGTTCGGTCGATCCGAGTATCTGGGACAGGTGGTCAACCAATTTCTCGGTCCGGTTGTCTATGATGTCATGTGTTGGCATGAGCCAGCCCCTCAAGGCGTTGGATCCATTCGGCGAAATGAGCGCACTTTTGCCGGAGTGTCGGAAGACCGATCTTCCCGGCGACCAACGGGCCGGAGTCCGCTTTGTCGTACTCAGGAATCTCTGCGATGATTCGTTTAGACGGTGCAGTGCTCTTCCCGTTGTTAATCAGTTCTGGGTTACCGCCTTCCCTGTTGACCATATTCACAATGCGTTGAATTTGCTTATCGTGTTCCATGTATTCCAAACTCAATTGGAAGGGGTCGGCCAGAATGAGTGCCTCGAACTCATGGAGTTGAATGTACGGGATGAAACGAGAATCGTCCAGCGCCTGCCAGATGTCTTTGTACAGTGCATTCTCCAGTATCGCAATCCGGAGATACGGATCGGTCGCCTTCTCCGCCTCGGCATAACCGGGGAAGTCTTCGGGCAGAGCATACAGATCGAACATTGTCGTGAATCGCGCATCGGCGTTACGATCTTCTTTCATCCGGATGCAGATGTCTTTCTTGACGGTCTGATACGCATCCGTTCTGCGGAACCCTCCCCGATATTCTTTGTTGGCGCGATTGTCCTTGCTGGTCAAGACGGACTGCGCGTCGGCGAAAACGCCGTGTTCTACCAAATGCGGTGCAAGCACATCCTTTAGAAACCGCAATTCCGTTGATCCCTCGACAGTGACGTGTAACCGGATCATGGTTGACCTCCGAGCACGTTCTTTTCCCAAAGCTCACTGAGACAGTATCGCTCAAGCCATTCGCCAAGTTTCTCCGGATCGAGGCGGCGGAAAACGCTTCTGGGTTTCACCGCATCCCGCTCAACGACTACAACCTGATCGGCCGTGAACTCGTCAACCAGGCGAGGCGACTGAGTCGCCAGAATGACCTGCGTCTGTACCGCCGCCGCCTTCACCATCCCAGCCAGGGACGCAATCGCAGCCGGGTGCAGGCCCAGTTCCGGTTCATCTACAATGATGACCTTCGGTCGCATTTCGGGAGGCTGAAGAAACAGTGTCGTCAAGGCCATAAAGCGCAAAGATCCGTCAGACAACTGATGCGGGCCAAACAGGTAGTCGGACTCCTTCTCTCGCCAGTTCAGTCGCACGTATTTATCGTTGTCGGGCAAAGGGTTGAGGTCGAAATCGCCGAATTGCGGAACCATCTGCCTGACGTGTCGCACAATGCGGTCGTAGTACTTCTGACCGTCGGTCCGCTTCGTCAAACCCCGCAGAAAGGCCGCCAGATTCCCGCCGTCGCTTCGCAGATAGCGCGCATCGTCTGCATACCCCTCCGTGCGAATCTTGGCTGTGGCCGACGTGTCATGGAATTGGAATACCTTGCAGCCGGATAGCAGGGCCAGCGCCACACCACAGGTCATGTCTCCGCTCTTCGCCTGTTCCGAAAGTTGCGATTCCTTGCTTCCGCCGCCGAGTTGACGAACTTGCGGGGTCGGCTGACCGGC
The DNA here is from genome assembly GCA_016873675.1 of Lentisphaerota bacterium. Classification (NCBI taxonomy): domain Bacteria; kingdom Pseudomonadati; phylum Lentisphaerota; species Lentisphaerota bacterium. The sequence continues at coordinate 7,842 of VGWG01000108.1, forward strand.
GGCATGGTAGGTGACGGTTTCGTCCTGAAAGAACAGCCGGTTCGTTGCGTCGCGCCGAAGCGTAAATGAGTACTCATCCTTCGCCCTTCCGTCCTCAAAATGCAGTCGGGCCGAGAGTTCCATCGTGGTCTTGGAGCCGAAGTAGACCAGCGAATCCGCAAAACCCTGGTCCGCCACGTATGTCTGCAATCCGCTCGATGTCATGAAGTTGACCATGCGCAGGAAAGATACCAGGTTGCTCTTGCCCGCGCCGTTCGCGCCGAGCAGAACCGTGACAGGGCCCAGGTCCAACGACTGGCCGTCGCCGTCAATGGATTTGAATCCATGGATTTCAAGTCTGGTCAGTTTGGCCATATCAGTTTCTCCTACACGTCATTCCTTAGTCATCTCCGGCGTCTCGGTCCCTGCCGGGGGGGCCACATCCTCAATCTCCCGCACTACGTCTAGCGATTAGCCAGGCTTGCACCTCCGGATGCTTCTTCCATGCCGGCTTGAGGATATCCCATGCAATCACGGCCTCCTCTGGACTCCCCATGGCGTACGATCCCGGCATCTTCTTCGGCAACCTCCTGAGCGCAGCAAAATAGGCTTCGGCATGCTCGTTCTGCTTCCGCGCCGCCGCGAGCGCTTGGGTTGCGCCCCCCGTATCGCCCGCCAGATAGCGTTCGAGCACGTAGGCCCAGGCGAACATAGCGCGGTGCTCCCGCTCGTCGTATTCCCGGAAGAGGCGATTCGCGCCGTCGAGGTTGTTCAGTGCCAGATAGAGCGCCATGAGCCCGTAGCGCACGCCCAGATTGTCGTTCGGACAGAGTTCGAGCATGCCCTCGTGTTCGGCCACGGACTCCTCCAGCCGTCCAGCCGCCTTCAGGCAAGTGGCCAGACGAGACCGCGCCCGCATGTAGGGCCGCGTCTCAAAAAGCCCCCAGAA
>VGWG01000109.1 GCA_016873675.1 Lentisphaerota bacterium
AGCACCCCACATCGCAGCCAGCGCGACCAGAACAACGGACACTCGCATACGCACCGCACCCTCCACGCATAGCCCCCTTACTCCGGTTGGAACACCACACCGTTATACTTAATCTTAATCTTAATCCTCCAACCCTCGCCGATCCGACTCGTAGACGGCTCCCAGCGCATGCACACGATCAGTGGATGTGCTGCGGATCAATCCGACCAGCGCCCGTATTCATTGGTGACAGTGTACGATCACATGCATGGTCAAAGCAAGATTACGATTATGATTACGATTACGATTATGAATCAACGACCTCATCAGAACGGCCATGCGCCCCGCGCGCCTCCCTCTGCGGAGACCGCTCCATTCGTCGACACACCAAGTCGCCGCGAGGCTCATTCAGGTCGGCGGGGGGAATCACCTCGCCGCCTTCGAGCGCAAACCCCAGCACGCCCTCGCACGCCTGCCGCAACATCCAACCGGCCGCCCCGGTGTATCCATTCCAGATCATCCGTCCCGGATAGGGGCCAGCAAGAATATCGGCCGCCTGTTTGTTTGGCTGCCCGCCGTAGTTCTCGATCTCCAGCGGCGTGACATGGCTCAGCGGCGATATCTTCAACCACAGACGCAGGCTCGTATCCCGGTAGCGCGCCGCCGTCTCCACATCGCCCGCAGCCTGAGCCCGCTCGCTGATGATCCGGGCCGCCCGCACCAGCCATTGCACGCCATGGCAGTACATCCCGCTTTCACGAACACCCTCCGGATACCGGCTTCCCCGCCCGAGGAAGGGCGTGCCGTACTCCTGCAGCGCAGGCCAGCCGAGTAGAATCACCCGCTCCCTCTCCAGAAGCCGCAACGCCGTGTCGAAGGCCACCCGGGCCCGGTCGGGATTGATCCCCGACAACACCGGCCACGCGCCCATGAGCGCATCGATCTCCCATGACCCGCCGCCTGCCACGCCTATCTCTCTTCCCGAGTCAGCGATGGCGCGCACGTACCGGTCTCCACGCCACAGGGCTTCAATCGCCCGACCCAGTTCCTCCTGACGCCGTCGGTAGACGCCCGCCCGCGGCTGTCCGGCGTGCGCCTCAATGAACGGCAGGAAGTCGCCAAGAACCCGGTACAGGAAGAGGCCCAGCCAGACGCTCTCCCCCCGCCCCTTGCGGCCAATCGCGTCCAATCCATCGTTCCAGTCGCCCGTGCCCATCAGCGGAAGCCCGTTCCGCCCCATCCGGTGATCCAGCACCCAGTCCAGCGCCCTCATGCAATGCCGGTAGAGCGTCTCCACGCGCGGGGTCCGATGGGCAAACCCCACCATTCCATGCTTCCCCGCCGGCAGGGGCGCCAGCGGCGTCTGGGCCCGCAGGTAGCTCGTCTTTTCCTCAAGCAACCCTAGATCCCCCGTCATCCGGACATACTCCTCGACGCCCCAGACCAGCCACAGCAAATTGTCGGAGGCGTGGGAGCGGTTGAGCAAGCCCGTCCGTCCGTCGTGTTGCAGGAAGAACCAGTGCGCCACATCGCCCTCCACGAACTGCTGGGCGGCGTGCAGCAGCACCTGCCGCCGCGCCAGCGCGGGATCCACCCAGATCAGATTCACGGCATCCTGCAACTGATCGCGGAACCCAAAGGCCCCGCTGGACTGATAAAACCCCTTGCGCGCCAGGAGCCGCTCGGCCAGTGTCTGATACTGCAACCACGGAAGATACGCATCGAACGCCGCCTGGTTGGTCTCGACGCGCAGCGCTCCCGCATAGCCGTTCCACCAACGTCGGGTCGCTTCAATCGCCGATTGCGCGGCCTCCACGTGCGCAAACCGCCGGATCAGGGCTTCCGCCCCGGCGCGATCATCCGCCTGTCCGAGAATGACGACCACGCTCCGACTACCGCCGGGCGGGAGGTTGATCATCGTCAGAAACGCCGCCACAGCCGCCCGGTCCACGGGGTCCGCCTCAATCGCACGGCCCTCCGCAACGGCCCGGGGCCGCGCGACTGTGTTCCCTCGCCCCACGAAGCAGCTCCGCTGCGTGATCGTCGTCTCGGCTGGCACGCTCATGGCCACAAAAGCCGGTCCGGAACGGAACGGGTTCCGGGGGTTCTCGAAGAACAGCGCGCCGGACGCCCCGCTCCGTCGCACCCGAAGCGTTCCGGCGTTCTCTGGCTCGTCGGCCAGCGCCATCTGGAAGTACGGAGCCAGCCGCAGGCGTCGCGGCCGGGACGCGCGATTGTGAAGGGTCAGCAGGTAGACCCCCACCGGAGCGTCCGGCGGCACACAGACCGTCAGCTCCGTGGCGAGCGTCCCCTTCTCCATTCGGAAGGTGGCCGTTCCATCCAGGCTGAAATCAGCCAGGAACCGCGCCGCCTCATCCCGAATCGGTTCATAGGTCGGCGAATACCAGGCGTTCTCGGTCGCTTCAAAGAGGTAGAACGCCTCCGCCGGTATTTCCCGTGTCACCGTGTCCGCCCACTCGGCTGTCAGGCGGTTCTGCTGGGCATTCTCGCTGGCGCTGCAATGCAACCCGCGATTCGTCACGCTCAGGATGTGTCCGCAGGCATTGGCCATCGTGTGGTCGTACGGCAGCGGCGTGAAGGGGGTCAGGACCCGCATCGTCCGTCCCGCATCCCGCATCTCGACATACGGGGGCTGAACCCCGGGCACTCGCCGGCCATGAAAAACACGCAAAGGCGCAACGTGAGCGCGCGGCAACCGGGAGGTCGACACCAGCGCGCGCCGGATCCAACTGCACGCCTGGGGCCGGCTGTTCGCGCAACCGATTAGCAGCTTGACCACGCGGCGCTCTCCGGGCGGAATCGTCACGCCCAGCAACAGGCAACCCGTCGGATCGAAATCGGGTCCCGCCCCGGTGTCGCGAGGGGCATGAAAACGGAGCGTCTGCAACGCCTGCGGCGCCCAAAGACTGCTGGCCCGGCCGATAAAATCCACGCGAGTCATCAGGAATCCGTCGGGCGTGATGTCTGCCGCCAGAAACCCGACCTTCTTGGTGTCTCGGTGGCGTGCCAGCACGGCATGCAGACCCGCCACATATTCAACCTCCGGGAAAAGCCGGTTGTACTGCGTGTGGCTCCGGTCGGCAACCGGACTGTTCAACACCCACTCGAGATATGGAACAACCTTGAGCGTGCGCGCCGTTGACCCGTCGTTGCACAGCTCGATCTCCCACACCTCAGCGGCTGGCACCTCGGGCGCGAGCGTAATCCGAACGGTCGTTCGAATCCCGTTGCCGGCACTCGTGATCCGAAGCGCATCCTCCTCCTGGCTCACCGTGCCTTTCGGGAACAGCGACGCCGGCCAGTTTCCCACCGCCGGCCACCAACGCCCCGCCTGACCCTGCGGCACCGCAGCATCCACAATAAACAGGGCGCGGCCTGCGGGATCAATCCCTTCATAGGAACGCCGGGTGACGTCTACATCGCACCGCGGCAGTCGGCTCACAACCTCCCCACCCGCCTTCGCGCACACCTCGTAACGGGGACCAGACAGCGTGTAGGCCGGCTCCTTCCTGCGGGCCACACACGCGGCCACCCGCCGGCACCCCGCCGCCACCGCTGTCGCTACTCCGACACCCCCGGTCATCAGGAGCACCTGCCGCCCGGCTGGCAGGGCGACCAGCGCCTCAACCCAGCCCCGCGATCCAGCCATGATCGCTTGAGAGGTGTTCCAGACATAATCCCAATCCGCGCCTGCGGGGATGTAGTACGGAATCAGCAACGGCGCCCACGTGGCGAAGCGTTTCACCCCCTCGGGAAGAAACCGTACGGTGGCCGCCGGACCGATGAAACGCGCCACCCGCTCGTCCAGCCGGTCGAGCCCGATGAAACTCAGGTTCACCAGTGTCGCCACCCGCAAGCCCATGTGATCGAGCCAGATCACCATCCGAAACCCGCCATAGGCGACAACCCACATAAACAATTCCCGGCTCCACCGGACAAACTCGCCCGTGCTCAGGGAGAAGCTATTCGCAATGGCCACCAGCGTGCGGATGGCCCCATCCTGATTGAACCAGGTCGGCGTCGGCATCTGCCAGAGGAACGTGGCAATGATCGGGGACATCCAGAGGCCCCAGCGCATAACCTGAATCGTGTTTTTGAGAAGTCCTGCAAAACCGCCGCGCGTGGCCAGATTCCGGACCGGCGCCCACTGCCGCTGAAACAGGGCCAGCAAGAACGCCCGGTTCACAGCGAACAACCACGCCGCGATTGCCCAGCAAATCGCACCCATGACCGCCTGGTTGAAGAGCAGCTTGGGGCCGCCGGACTGGGTGCCCAGCAGAACGTACCCCCACTTGCTGAGGATCGGGTAGATGTCGAACCGCGCCGGAACCGCCCCAAACTGGCCGTATGCCGCCAGCCGCTGCCGGATCACCTCCATCTGCGCCGCATCCATGTAGAAGAACAGGGCCGCGCCAAGGCAGCCGCCAAACATACCCTCGACTGCGTAGAGACGCCACGACTGGATGCGGCCCAAGCCGCGACCCGCATAGACGCCGTCCCTCAGGATGCTCACCCCGCCATAAGCGGCCGCGCCAACGATAAACCCCATCCAAACGCGATCAGCCATCGGCAACCCCGTCAGATGATGCCCCAGCGCCAGCGCAACCCCGCACCCCGCCACCGCACCGCGCGAATAGATGACGGGATCGCGCAGGCTCAGCGCGAGCCGACGGATAAACGACCGGCTTTCGTCAAAAGATTCGAGAATCGTCCGCATCAGCGGAAACCCGAGCGCGCACGCCACCGTCAGAAACACAACCGGATGCGCCACGAACGCGCCCCGGACGGCCCCCGTCCCGGCCAATGACTGCACCCCCAGAACCAGCGCCATCAGCACGCCGCTGAACATCGCGCCCTTGGTCAGCCCCCGCACCGCATGCCGCACCAACGAGCGCCACGACGGCCCCTCGCCCGAGAGCGCGTCCAGTATCACGCCCGTCAGCAGAAACACCTCAGCCCACAACATCCCCTGCGAAAGGGCCGTCGCGGCAATCATCACAAGAAATGGCGGCACAGCCAGCGTGACCCCACCCCCCGCCCCCGAACCCACATCCGCCAGGACCGGGGACAGGACCGCACCAACCGAACAGGCCAGCAGGCACAGGTGAGCCTTCCAGCCGGGCAGCACCATCCGCCGCAGCCCCAGACAGAACACGTTCGCGACCCATTCTGTAACGAGAAGAAGCAACGCCATGCGCAGAGCGGTCTGCGCCAGCCATCCGCCACCCGCCGCGCAATCTGCAAGGGCACCCGGCTGCAACCCCAGCAGCGCACCAAAAACAAACGGCACGAGCAGCAGTTCTCCCCGGACCACGAGACCGACCGGCCGACGCCGCGAGGTCAGACTGATCAGATTGGCCGTATGATACAGAACGGCGAACAGCGCCGCGCCAAACGCGCTGAGATGAACCAGATCCCCCCACCCCGTCGGCGCCTTCCACAGCGGATCAGGGGAGGCCGCCGCAGCCAGACACCCGGTCGCACACGCATCGAACAGGAGATCCCGCAGGCGCGGCCGCCGACCGGCCAGGCCCGCGCCCACCAGCGAAATCCCCGCCCCGGTCGTCATCGCGGCCAGCCATCCCATCCACCGGATCGGCACACCCGTGTTGCCCAGCGAATAAAGGCCCACCGCCAACCCCGCGACAAGCACTGCGGAAAACCCAAAACACAGATCCCGCCACAACCCGCTCAATCGACCGGCTGAACACGCGCCAGAACCGTTTGTCATCCCCTGCGAGTACATCCGCTCAGTATATACGGAACACCGGGCCCAAGGAAAGACTGGGGTAATCGGTTACTTGCGAAGTGTTGCGCTTTTTGGACAAACGGACTAAACTGACCCCACTTGTCTGGATAAAAGCGCAGCGGGATATCGGTCCAATAACATCACGTTTTTACGTATGCCACGCATTTTTGACAATATCGAGCTCGAATTGCTGCCCACGCTGCGGCAAACGCTCCAGATATCCGAACATGCTGATTTTTGCGTGGGCTACTTCAATCTTCGTGGGTGGAAGTCCATTGACGGGCTGATCGACAACTGGTCGGGCGGCACCGACAGGCAGTGTCGCCTCCTGGTCGGCATGCAGCGTTTGCCGCAAGAGGACCTGCGGGAAGCTTACAGTCTTCTGCCGCACGAGGACCCGATAAGCAATCAGACCGTCATCCGCCTGAAACGCCGGTTGGCCGAGGAGTTCCGCGCCCAACTTACGATTGGTGCCCCGACCGATAGCGATGAAGCCGGCTTGCGCCGACTCTCCGCTCAGCTTAAAGCGGGCAAGGTGGTGGTCAAACTTCATCTCAGGCACACCCTCCACGCCAAGCTCTACCTCTGTTTCAGACCCGATCCGAATAATCCCATCACCGGGTTTGTCGGATCCAGTAACCTCACGCTTTCGGGTCTCTCCAAGCAAGGAGAACTCAATGTCGACGTCCTCGATCACGACGCAACCCAGAAACTCGCCCGCTGGTTCAATGACCGATGGGGTGACCGGTGGTGCGTGGATATCACGAAAGAACTCATCCAGGTCATTGACGAAAGCTGGGCTCGGCCCGACTGTCCGCCGCCATACCAGATTTACGTCAAGATGGCCTACCACTTGGCAGAAGAAGCGCGTGCGGGCCTTTCGGAATTCACTATTCCGGCCGACATGCGGGGCATTCTTTTGGAGTTTCAGTCGGCCGCTGTCCGGATTGCGGCCCGTCATCTGGAGAAACGCGGCGGCGTGATCCTGGGCGATGTCGTAGGCCTTGGTAAAACGCTCATGGCCACAGCGCTGGCCCGATTGTTCCAAGACCCGCCCCGGTCACTCGAAACCCTCATCCTCTGCCCCAAAAACCTTGTCGGCATGTGGGAGCATTACGCCCACCGTTTCCGGCTCATCGCAAAGGTTGTCTCCATCACGCAGGCTCAGAACGTCCTGCCCGACCTCCGCCGCTACCGCGTTGTGGTCATTGACGAGAGCCACAACCTGAGAAACCGTGAGGGCCGCCGCTGGGCCGTTGTCCGTGACTACATCGCCCGCAACGCCTGCAAGTGCATCCTCCTTTCCGCCACACCTTACAACAAGGCATACCTCGACCTCGCCAACCAGCTCCGCCTATTCCTCGAACCCGAGGACGTGGTCGGCATCCGGCCGGAAGAGTACCTTCGCCGCGAGTGCGACGGTCGCCCCGACGAGTTCACCCGACGCCACCAGTGCCCGCTCAACTGCCTCGCGGCCTTCGAGAAGAGCGCGCATCCCGACGACTGGCGCGAAATGATGCGGCTGTTCATGGTCCGCCGCACGCGCAGCTTCGTGGAACGGAATTACGCCCTTACCGAGTGCCCGGACTGCCACACCGTCCTGCAGGCCACCCATGAATCCTGCCCCTCCTGCTCGCGTGCCAAGGCCAAGCCCGACCGCCGCTTCCTTGTGCTGGAGGGCGGCAGCCGGTTCCATTTTCCAAAACGCCTGCCCAAGGCGCTTCACTTCCGCATCCGCGAGAGCAATCCCGACGACCAATACGCCAAGCTCTACTCGCAGGTGGTCGTCGATACCGTCCGCATGCTCCACCTGCCGCGATACGGACTGGCCAACTATCTCAAGCCCTCGTTCGACACCCCTGCGACCACTGAGGAGCTGGCCCTGATGCAGGACCTTTCCCGCGCTGGCAAACGGCTCATCGGCTTCTGCCGCACCAACCTGTTCAAGCGGCTCGAAAGCAGCGGCCACGCGTTCCTCCTCTCGATCCGCCGCCACATCCTGCGCAATCACGTCTACCTTCATGCGATCAAGCACGGACTGCCGCTCCCCATCGGAACCCAGGACTCGTCGCTCTTTGACACGCGGGACGATGACAGCGATGACGGCGGGCCGCAAGCCACAGAGGTCAGCGCCCGCTCGCTCGACGAGTTCTCCCAAGTCGCGTCCGATGGCTATGCCCTGCTGAAGCACGAGCATGGCGGCGACTTCGAATGGCTCCGCCCCGACCTGTTCGCCGACGAACTCGCCGCACACCTCAGGCAGGACTCCGAGCGGCTGTTCTCCATCCTTACGCTTGCAGGGGATTGGCGGCCGGAAAAGGACGAGAAGCTCGCGGAGCTTCACAAGCTCCTCACCCGGAAGCATCCCGCCGAGAAGGTGATCCTCTTCTCCCAGTTCGCCGACACCGTCAATTATCTGCGCGACCAGTTGCAGGCGAGAGGTCTGAACAAGTTTGCGGCGGTCACCGGGGACACCGATGATCCGTCTGCGTTCGCCAGACGTTTCAGCCCTGAATCCAACCAAGCGGCAGGCGCCGTCTCCGCCGCTGACGAGCTGCGGGTCATCGTCGCCACCGATGTCCTCAGCGAGGGCCAGAACCTGCAGGACGCCGCCATCATTGTCAACTATGACCTGCCCTGGGCCATCATCCGGCTCATCCAGCGCGCCGGTCGCGTGGACCGCATCGGCCAGAAGGCGGAAGAGATCCTGTGCTACTCCTTCATCCCCGCCGATGGCGTGGAACGCGTCATCCGGCTCCGCTCTCGGGTCCGCCAGCGCCTCCACGAGAATTCCGAGGTCGTCGGCACGGACGAGACCTTTTTTGAGGACGAAAAG
>VGWG01000110.1 GCA_016873675.1 Lentisphaerota bacterium
TGCGATGCTCCGCCCCTATGAATCAGGAAGTCTGATTGTTGACGGCGGCGGGTCGGGCGGAAGCTGGATCGATGTGTTGACCCCGGGCGTGCCGGATCCCCTCAATCCGGGAGGCTGGTTGACGCCCCCTGGAACAACGAGACAATGGCAATGGAATACCACCCCGCCGGCTAATAGTTATGGACGCGGCATGCGGTTCCTCAACTCGGCAGGTAACGGCGTCCTGACAGCAGGGGGCACCCGGCAGGACGATCTCCTCAAGCTGACCGCCGGACTCGACGGAAACGCGATCTCCATGATCCTCCATGCGCTGAGCCAAAAGACCAGCACAGACGTCCTTTCCGCGCCCAAAGTGGTCACCAAGTCGGGACAGGAAGCCATCATGAAGGTCGTCACCGAATACATCTATCCGACCAGCTTTGATGTGGAAACCACGGTCGGCGGCAACGTCGGTGTCGGCGGCGGTGGTGTTCCGGCGGCGTCGACGGTGTCGCCTTCAGACTTCGAAACGCGCGAGGTCGGCGTGATTTTGCAGGTGCTTCCGGAGGTTTCTGCCGACGGTCAGATGATCAACCTGATGATGAATCCCCAAGTCGTCGCGCCTCCCGACTGGAAGAATTACGGGTCGAAGGTTCCCCAATATACGCAGGAAACGTCCATCGACCTCCTGGGGCGGGAAACCACGCGGACCGTGTTGCTGACGGACGCCAATGGCAATCCCGTTTATTTGGAGCAGCCCATGGAACAGCCGATCTTCAGGGTGCGGTCGGTCTCGACGAGCATCTCGATCTACAACGGCGCCACGGTCGTCATGGGCGGAATGATCACCGAGGAGCGTGTGGCCACGTTTGACAAAATCCCGTTCCTCGGCGACATCCCCTATCTGGGACGTCTCTTCCAGAGCAAGGGCGAGCGGACGGAAAAGCGCAACCTGCTGATCTTCGTGACGGCTCGCCTCGTTGATCCCGCTGGGCGCGTGGTGCACACGGCTGGCGAGGAGAAACTCTTCACAGGCCTGCCCGAGGCGCTCACCGGCACCCCCGCCACACCGTGATCGGACGTGCGACGCCTGAACAACCTCCGGTTCGTTCAGGCGTAGCGTTCGGCGATACGGGTTCAGGCAAGATGGTTCCATCCTGAACCCTGTACCCTTTCTTCCTATGAGAAAGCGCGCGTGCATAAAAACAGCTACAATTTCGCTTGACGGTGTGCCAAATAAAGGGCATCATGCGCACATCCCTGAAGAAAAAGCGGTTTGCCGTCACCGGCGGAATCGCCTGCGGCAAAAGCGTTTTTGCCCGTTTTCTGGCTGAGTTGGGATGCGAGGTTCTGGACGCGGATGCTGTGGTTCACCGTCTTGAAGCTCCGGGTGGCCGTGCGGTTCCATTACTGGCTCATGCGTTTGGTCCCGCTGTGTGTTCGGCGGACGGTGGGATCCTTCGGAAGGTGCTCGGACGTCTTGTTTTTTCAGATCCTGTCGCGCGGGAACGGCTGAATGCCATTATCCACCCGTTGGTTTGGAATGAACTGGACGGCTGGTTCGGGCGCCCGCAAACGGGTACGCTTCGTTTTGCCGTGGTCCCCCTGTTGTTCGAAGCCGGATGGCGGGATCACTTTGATACTGTGGTCTGCCTGGCCTGCAGCGCAGCCAAGCAACTGGAACGGTTGATCAGCCGGGGTCTCACGGAGCACGAGGCCGCGCTGCGCATCGGTGCGCAGATGCCGATTGGGGAGAAAGTGCGTCTTTCAGACCGCGTGGTCTGGAATGACGGATCGTTGGAAGCGTTAAGGCGCGAGGCGGATGGTCTGGTTCGCGACCTTTCGGAGAGTGGTGCATGAGCGAAGAACAGCGGAAAGATCCGGCCGATGGGCAGTCGGTCGACAAGAGAGAAAAGTCGCCGCGTGAGACCCGGTCTGGGGATCACGCCTCAGGGGCTACAGGTGAGTCGCCGGCCGCAAACGATGGCGCGCCTGCGGGATCCGACGCGGCAAACGTGCGTGATCGGCGGCAAAACCGGTGGGCACGCTTCCGCGACCGCCGTGACCGACAGCGTGATTTTCGCCGTCCCGAACGGCCGACGGGTACTCGCGGACATCAAACGCCTGAGGGATCTGTTGATGCCGTCGCCACGCCTGATGGCGCACGTCCGCCTGCGCCTCGCCAGCAGCAGGAGCCGCCCCCACCTCAACCTCGCGAAGAGTTGCCGCCGATCCGGCTGACCGATTTGCAGTCCAAGGAGATGGATGAACTGACGGAGCTTTTGGCGCACCTGCCTCCCGAAGAGACCGGCATCATGCGCAAGCACGAGGCGGTCTATGAGATCATCCGCGGCTACCTCCGACGCGGCGGATCGGTCATCGCTCAGGGGACGCTCGAAATCCTTCCCGACGGCTTCGGCTTCCTCCGCTCGCCGAAAAGCAACTACCTCCAGTGTCCTGAGGACGTGTATGTGTCGCCCACGCAGATCCGAAAATACGGCCTGAGAACCGGCGACCAGATCGAGGGGATTGTTCGCGACCCGAAAGAGAAAGAACGCTTCTTTGCCATGGGGCGCGTGGATCTGGTCAACGGCAAACCGGCCGCAGAGGCCCGCAAACAGGTTCATTTCGAATATCTGACCCCGCTCTTCCCAGACCGGCGAATCCATCTGGAGGTCGTGGCGGACGAGGTGGCGATGCGCGTGATGGACATCTTCACACCGATCGGCATGGGACAGCGCGGACTGATCGTCGCGCCGCCCCGCACCGGCAAGACTGTCCTGCTGCAAAAGATGGCCAACTCGATCTCCGCCAACCACCCCGATGTGGCGCTCTTCATCCTGCTCATCGACGAGCGGCCGGAAGAGGTCACCGACATGCAGCGCAACACCAAGGCGCAGGTGCTCAGTTCGACTTTCGACGAGGCCCCGGAACGCCATGTGCAGGTCGCCGAAATGATGATAGAAGTGGCCAAGCGCCTCGTCGAGTCGGGCAGGGATGTCTGTATCCTGCTGGATTCCATCACCCGCCTCGCCCGCGCGTACAACACGGTGCAGCCGCATAGCGGCAAGATTTTATCGGGCGGGGTCGACGCCAATGCCCTGCACAAGCCCAAGCGGTTCTTTGGCGCCGCCCGCAACATCGAGAACGGCGGCAGCCTCACGATCATTGCGACTGCGCTGGTGGATACCGGTAGCCGGATGGACGACGTGATTTTTGAAGAATTCAAGGGCACGGGCAATATGGAAATCTGTCTGGATCGCGCCATGGTCGACAAGCGGGTGTTCCCGGCGATCAACATCGAAAAATCCGGCACCCGCAAGGAGGAACTGCTGCTCCATCCCGACGAGCTCAGTCGGACGTGGATCTTGCGCCGCGCGTTGAATGGCGTGCCGCCCGTGGAAGCCATGGAGATGGTCATCAAGCGCCTGAAAAGCGCCAAGAGCAATGCGGAATTTTTAATGAGTATCAAGGAAGCCTAACGGAGAGACTGTGTATGATGAAAGTTGACATGCAGACTGTGCGCCCCTGCCGGGTGAAACTGATCATTAAGGCCGATGCGGCCGAGACACGGGCCGATTTCGATGCGGTGATGGGGCGCTACATGCGGGAAGGCCGGGTCAAGGGGTTCCGTGCTGGCAAGGCCCCTCGCCAAGTGATCGAGCGGGAGTACCGCCAGGATATCGACGGCGATATCCGCCAGCGGTTGGTTAGCACGCTCAGCCGGCGCGCCGTCGAGGAGCACAAACTCGCACTGGTGTCGATGGTGGATGCCGCCGACATCCTCTTCTCGCCCGAGACGGGGATCAGCTTTGTGCTGATCTGTGATGTCGCGCCGGAGTTCAAACTGCCGAAATACCTGAATATTCCGGTGAAGAAGAACGAGCCGACGGTGGGCGATGCTGAGGTGGATGAGCGGCTCACGCTTCTGCGAAATCAGGTCTCTAAATATGAGGACGGCAAGCCCGATGGCGTGGTCGCTCGGGGAGATGTGACGCGTGTCGACTTCACCGCCGTCAGCAACGGCAAGCCGCTCAAGGATCTGGCGGAAGAGGCGGCCGTGTTCTCCGAAGGCACCGGGTTCTGGATGCAGGTGGCCGAGCCCGAAATGATCCCCGGTGTGTCCCTGGCCCTAGCCGGAATGAAGACGGGCGAGGAAAAGATCATCAAGACCCAGTTTCCGAAGGACTTCCGCATCGCGGCGCTTCAGGGGGTCAAGGCTGTCTATACGATCAAGCTGGCCGGGTTCCGCCAGATGATCCCGGCGACTGACGAGGAGTTGTGCAAACAGCTTGGCGTGGCGGACATCGGGACGTTGCGCGAGCAGCTCAGGGAACAGATGCAACGGCAGGCGGAGTCCGATGAAAAGAGCCGCCGACAGCAGGCGGTGATCGACTACCTCCTGAAGAAGACCGATTTTGAACTGCCCGAGAGTGAGATGGCTCAGGAAACGAATGCGACGGTGCAGACGATGCTCCGTGGCATCATCAAGCGCGGGGGCACGCGCGAGGATTTGGAAAAGAACCGCGACCAGTTGCTGACGACGGCGACCAACACGACCAAGGACCGCCTCCGCCTCCGCTACATCCTGGCGCGCATCGGCGAGGACGCCAAAATCCAAGTGACCGACGACGATCTGCAGAAGAAGCTGGATCTGTTTGCGGCTCAACACCAGATGGCGCCCCAGGAGATGCGCGGAAGAATCGAGAAGGGGTACGGCATCGAAACGTTCCGCGCCGACGTGCGCAACGAGCAGACGCTCGAGTTCCTTGTCAATGCCGCAAAAGGGTGACCCGGCATCACGTGGTCTTAACCGAGGTAATGTTGAAGGAGATTCACAATGTCACAGTCATTTCAGGGATCCATGCTGGTGCCGATCGTGGTCGAACAAACCGCCCGCGGGGAGCGGTCCTACGATATCTTTTCACGACTGCTTATCGACCGGATCGTGTTCATCGGCACGGCGATTGACGACCAGGTGAGCAATCTGATCATCGCCCAGTTGCTGTTTCTGCAGTCGCAGGACGCCGCTAAGGAAATCAAGGTTTACGTCAATTCACCGGGCGGATCAGTCACCGCCGGTCTGGCGATTTACGACACCATGCAGTTCCTCTCGTGCGATGTCAGCACGTATTGCATCGGACAGGCGGCCAGCATGGGCGCGGTCCTTCTGGCGGCCGGAACGAAGGGCAAACGCTTTGCTCTGCCCAATGCCCGCATCATGATCCACCAGCCGTGGGGCGGGGCCGAAGGCGCCGCATCCGACATCAGCATTCAGGCCAAGGAAATCCTGAGACTGCGCGACCGGCTGAACGCAATTCTGGCGTTTCACACCGGCAAGGATATCACCACCGTCGCCGCCGATACCGACCGCGACTATTTCCTTTCCGCCACCGAATCCAAGGCGTATGGGCTGATTGACGATGTGCTGACCAAGAAGCCCGCCGACGACACGCCTGCCACCGGAAAATAAACCGCTTAAAAAGGTTTTTCTTATGGCTCCCAAGACGCCGAAAGGCAGAAGCCTGAAATGTTCGTTCTGCGGGGTACCCGAGGCGGAAGGCGCGCACATCCTTGCCGGTCCGGACGGGTTGTGCATCTGCAGCGATTGCGTGATGACCTGCAACCGGATTCTTTTCGAATCTCCGGATGGTTTGCCGCCCGGGATGGCCGGGCAACCGCTGGTTGCCAACAGCCGTGCTGCGGGTGCGAAGACCCCTGCCAAGGAGAAGGAGAAGCCCCGCCAGCCGCTCGTCGTCCCCAATCCGGTTGAGATCAAGAAGGCGCTCGATCAGTATATCATCGGCCACGACTATGCCAAACGCGCCCTCTCCGTCGCCGTCCACAATCATTACCGGCGTCTGAACCAGTCGCCGACGGCCAAGCCGGACGACGTCTTTTCCGATGTGGAGATCGAGAAAAGCAACATTATGCTCATCGGCCCGACGGGCTGCGGCAAAACGCTCTTCGCCCGCACGCTCGCCAAGATGCTTGACGTCCCCTTCGCCATCGCCGACGCCACGACCATCACCGAGGCGGGATATGTCGGCGAGGATGTCGAAAATATCCTCCTCTATCTCCTTCAGGCTGCGGATATGGACGTCAAACGGGCCGAGACCGGAATCGTCTACATTGACGAGATAGACAAAATTGCCCGCAAAACCGAGAACGTTTCGATTACCCGTGACGTCTCGGGCGAGGGTGTGCAGCAGGCGCTGCTCAAAATCCTCGAGGGAACAATCGCCCGCGTGCCGCCGGGCGGCGGCCGCAAACATCCGCAACAGGAGTATATTTCGATCAACACGCGCAACATCCTGTTCATCTGCGGCGGCACGTTCGTGGGGTTGGATGCGTTCATCAAGGAGCGCGAGGGCAAGCGGGCCATCGGCTACCATGACCGGAGCGACAAGACCATCATCACCGGGCTGGGCCGGGGCGAGGGTCTCAAGGTCGAGCCGCAGGATCTGGTTCGCTATGGACTGATCCCCGAGTTTGTCGGTCGTCTGCCGATCATCACCTCGCTCGCCGATCTGACCGAGGACGATCTCGTGCGTATTTTGGTCGAGCCCCGGAACTGCATGACCAAGCAGTACCGCAAGCTGCTGGCGATGGGGGGCTCCGATCTCTCTTTTTCTGATGAGTCGCTGCGCGCCATGGCCAAGCTCTCCATCAAGCGGAAGACCGGCGCCCGCGGCCTGCGTGCGGTGATGGAGCATCTGATGATGGATATCATGTACGAGGCTCCGGGGAATCCGAGTTTGAAGCACATTCACGTGACCGACACGATGATCCACGCGCAATTCGAAAATCCGGGTTCCATGCTGCAGATGCTCCTCGATGCCGCGCCGAAGACAGCCGCCTAGCGCATGAATGCCGGGCGTCGATGGACGATGCGGGCGCGGAAACTGCCGGATGCGTGGAAGTGGGTATCGTCAGCATGTATACCTGCCAGTTTGTGATCTCAGACGCAGACACCGGCATCCGTCTGGATGCAGCGGTGCATGCGCAGTGTCCGGCGAGCACGCGGGCGTTGATCCGGCGGGCGATTGCCGCTGGCGGAGTGACCGTCAACGGCCGGGCGGTGGACAAGGGTGACAAGCTGGATGCAGGGGACGCAGTGGCGGTTCGGTGTCTGCCTGAAACAGGCGAGGCGCGTGTCCGCGCCGATGCGGCGGTCGTACTGGACGTGCTCTACGAGGATGCCGCCCTGATTGCGGTCAACAAGCCCGCAGGCTTGGCGTGCCAGCCGTTGGATGTTGACGAGACGGGCACCCTTGCCAACGGTCTGGTCGCCCGCTACCCCGAACTGGTGGCGGTCGGCGATACTCCGCTGGCAGCGGGCGTGCTCCACCGGCTGGATGGCGGAACTTCGGGGGTGGTGCTGGCCGCGCGGACGCCGGAGGTCTATGCGGCGATGCGCAGGCAGTTCAAAGATCGCGAGATCATCAAACGGTATGTCGCGCTGGTCGAAGGCAGCGTGGCTGGACCGGGGCGGTTGACACACGATCTGGCGCACCAGCCCGCGTTCCGCGGGCGGATGGTCGAGGCTCGGGCGGTCGCGCAACCCGACCGGGTGATGCGGGCCGTGACGGAATACCGGCCCGTGCGGCGAATCGGATCGCAGACGATGCTGGAGGTGACGATCCGCACGGGCGTGACCCACCAGATCCGCTGCCAATTGGCCTTGATCGGACATCCGGTTGTCGGCGATGTCCGCTATGGCGCCGCCGCCGTGGCGGGTTTCAACCGTCACTTCCTCCATGCGCAGGCCATCTGTTTCCGCCATCCGCTGATGGGGGACAGGCGCGAAATCACCGCGCCCCTGACAGCCGATCTGCTGGCGATCATGTAAAAATAAAACGCCACGGTGGTGTCACCGTGGCGTGCGTGTGAATCCGTCTTGACAGCGCCCTCAAGCCATGGGGGGCGTGGTACGGCGGGAAAACAGGCGCGAACGCGCGCGCGCCGACTTGCGGCGCTGCTTCTCGCACGGCTTCTCGAAATAGCGGTTGGCACGGAGTTGCTTCATCAACCCCTCCTTGTCCATGATCTTCTTCAGCCGCTTCATCGCGCGATCAACCGCCTCGCCCTTCTTCAGTTTGATCTGAATCATCCGATCTCACCCCCTCTGCAACCCGGGATCTTCAGGCGCCGTGGCACACGACGCATCGTCCGGTGGGTTGGGAACAAAAAGAATACAGTAAAGAGCCTATGGGGCGCAACGCCAAAATGGTGTGCCAAAATGGTGTGGGTGTGGATGCACAAGACGAAGGCCACAGGAAAGCGCGAAGCGCGAGGTAGGGCGCGGCGTCTCCGCCGCGCCGCTGATCACGGAAAATGCCCAAAAAATGCCCATTCCTGCCTCCTTCTCTCCAGTTTACCCCCCCCATTTTTCAGCCTCACCCACAGGGCGGTGAAAAAATAATGAAAAAATAATGATACTAAACGATTGACATA
>VGWG01000111.1 GCA_016873675.1 Lentisphaerota bacterium
CCGGTCGAGCGCCACGACGATGGCCATGGAGAACTTCCGGTGTTCGCGGCGCAGTTCCATTGTCACCGGCAGCGCGGGTTCGAGCGCCGAGCGGTAATAACCGCCCAGGCCGAAGGCGTTGCGGCCGCCGGTCAGCAGCAGACCGCCGCCCGCGTGGCGCACCCAGGCCTCGATCATCTGCAGCGCGCCCGCGCCGAGACGGTCCGCTCGGGTGTTTTCGATCACGACACCCGCATAGCCCGCGAGCGCCTCCAGGCCATCGCCCAGCGCCTCGGGCGCGCAAACCTCCACCTCGACGCCACCCGCTGCGAGCAGATCGGGCAGTCGTGATCCCGGGCCCGCGGTCACACAGGCCAGCGGTTTGCCGCCCGCCACGCGCACCAGGAAACGGGCCGTGTTGTTTTCGGGCACCGGATCGGACCCCTCGCCGTCAACCGTCAGGGCATACCCGCGCACGGTGCCGCCGCCTGTCTCGGGCAGGTCGCGGATGACGAGCGGGGAGAGTCCGCGCGGCAGGCGGCGCGCGCCCTGCGCGATCACCGTCGCGCCGCGCCGCAACGTGAAAGATGCCTCCTGCTCAATTGGCGAATCCACCCACGCCGTGACCAGCAGCGCCTCGCCCGCGCGTATTTCCTGCGGCGCATCGACGCGCGCCACGGCCGTGTCTCCCGCCGCGCCGCGCGTCTGCAGGCGGTAATCGAGGGCGACGCCGCGCGCGGCCGCCACCCCGGCCGCCTCCTGCGGATCGCGTCCGGTGAACCGGCCGTCGGAAAGGACCAGCACGCGCCCCGGCGCGCCGGGCGGGATCAGCGAGAACGCCGCCTGGAGGGCGTCGGCGAGATTGGAGGCGTCGGGGTCATGCGCCGTCAGAAAGCCCCCGAAGGCCGTGGTTTGGGGCTGATGCTCCACCGCTGCGCGTGTGGCGAACGAGACGACGCCGAGGCGGTCCTCGGCGTGGCGGCGCCCCTGCACGGTCTGGATCAGCGCCAGTTGCCGGGCCGCCGCGCCCGGCGGCAGCGAGGCGCTGCGGTCGGCCACCACGATCACCGTCCCGCCGCCGCGCCGCAGCAGCAGGGTCGGCTCGGCGAGCGCGAGCACGACGGCGCCATACACGCACGCTCGCAGCGGGGTGAGGAAGCGGCCCGGAATCCGCCACACCCACAGCGCCGCCAGACAGGGCAGCGCGAGCAAAATGAGCACGGGTTGGAGGAGTGTGGGCATGGTTACCGTCACGTTCTGTCTGGGGCTGCAACAGTGTCGCTGATCTTCCGCCCCAGCACGCCGTGATGGATGCCGGCCAGCAGCAGCGCCGCGAGGCCGGGAAGCCAGGCGAAGGAGCGGTGGGTGCGTTGAAGCCGTTCCCCGTCCTGGACGCCGGACCAGCGGCCAGTCATCCGGCCGCGCAGATCGGATTCGCCCGGAGCGAACAGGTTGACGGCGAATGGCTCGGATTTGCCGCCGGGCAGCATCATCCGGTAAAGGCCGGGAACCGGCGGCGCCCAGATGGCGCGGCCCGCGTGCGTCCGCAGGGTCAGCGTGCCGCCGGGGGTTTCGAACACCGCCTCGGTCGCGCCGCGCCCCGCCATGAAGGGCGCCGTCACGCCGGCGCGGAGGTTCCGCGAGGCCGGTCCGGGCTGCGCCTCGGCGCAGGCCTGCGCCAGGTTCCAGATCAGCGCGGGCCAGGCCGCCGTCCGGTAGAGGGCGTCGCCGGCGCCCGTGGTGACGAGGTGAATCACCGGCGCCCGGCGCGGGGGCGCGTCGACGCTCAGCAGCGGCGCGGAACCGGCAAACAGCAGGACACGTCCGGGAAGGGCGTTGGTTCCCGCCGGCCACACCAGACCGTCGAAGGAGAGACCTTCGAGCAGCGGATGCGAGCGGTCGGCCAGGTAGGGGCCGCGCACCAAGCGCGGCGCTGCTGGAGCCGTGAAAACCACCTGCCAGGGGGCCGCCGGTGCGCCGCTGTCATTCGCCGGATGATCGGTGAAAATGATCTGCGGCTCGGATGCATCCGCGCGAAACCGCCCCGTCGCCGCCAGCGCGCGTTCCACGGTTCGCCGCAGGGCGGCGTCGGCAATCCGCACGGCGGATGCGACGGGGCGGGGCGTGTCGGGCAGCAGCAGCGCGCGGTTGTCGGTATCGAGGGCGTCGGGCTGCAGCGTGATCGCCAGCGCGGGCGTGCCGGGGGGCAGATCCAGCGTCAGCCTGCCGCGTCCGCCGTGGCCGAGGTCCACCACGCCCTCGAACAGCGTCCGCTCGCCGTCCGGCGCGCGGGCCGTGATACGCAGCGGCGCGCGCGTCCCCTCCGGGCGGCCAAAGCCGGCGACCTCGACCAGAAGCGCCTCCGTGCCCCCTTCGCGCGGCGAGCGGTCGGCATAGGTGATGCCCGTGTTGGCCTCGATCGAGCCGAAGGACAGCCAGCGCACGCCGGGCCGCAGCGTGTCGCCGGCGGGCGGCGGCCGGTCGGTGAGGACGAGCACCTCGTCGGTCTTTTCCGACAGTTCGCAGGCGCGGGCCAGGGACGCCTCCAGGGTGTCGGACGGCCCGAGGCAGGCCGTCTCTGCGAGCCGCGCCGCCGCCTGGGCGGGTGGCACGGTTCCGGCCGGTTCGGGTCCGTTCGCGCCGGCGAGGATCAGCCGCACGCGCGCATAGCGGCCGCGGCGCACGTCGGCCCGCAACGCCCGCACGGCCCGATCCTGCGCCGACGCCCCGGAGGCGTCGCGCGCCGTCATGGAGACCGAGGTGTCGCACACCACCGTTAACGCGCCCAGCCCGGGCCGCAGCACGTGCGGTCCGATCGCCGCCGCCACCAGCGCCGCCAGCGCGGCCAGTTCAAGGTAGAACAGCGGCGGCAGGCGGAGGCGGTCGCGGTGCAGCCCGCCCCGACTCGGCCGGATCGTCTGCCGCCACAGCATCAGGCTCGACACCGGACGCCGCCGGAAGCGGGCGCGAAAGGTGTAGACCGCCACCAGACCGGCCAGCGCCGCCACTCCCGCCAGCGCGTATGGAAAGGCGAACACCATGCTACACGGCCTCCAGCAGTCCGCAGGTTTCCAGCGCGGCGAGCCGGCCGCCGGCGGCCATCCGTTCCGCGGTGACCGGCGCGAACGCCGCGCCGCACCCGCGGCAGGCGGTGCTCCAGCCGTCGCGGAGACGCGCCAGCGCCGCGCCATACGCCGCGCAGGCCGCGGCATCGATCAGCAGGTCGGCCCGTCCGCCCGTCTCGACATCCTCCAGCCGGTGCGGACCGCGCCAATCGGGCGCCTCCTCCTCGCGCGCCAGAAGCTGGATGACGGTGAGCGCCGCCGCGCCGTCGGCCAGCCGCCGCAGCACGGCGGCCGGTTCGGCGGGCCAGAGCAGATCGCTGATCAGCACGCGCACCCCGTGCCGCCGCCACGCGGGAGGGGCGTTCAGGAGGGCGGCGTCGGGCGAGACGGCCGCGTCGAAGTCCGGCTCCCGCCACACGGCCGGATCGTGGCGCGAACCGGTGAGTTCCTCCACCCGCTCCCCCGCGAGCCAGACCGTGTGGCTGCACTGCGCGTTGTCCGCCGCCGCCGCGCAGGCGGCGGCCAGCGAGACGGCGGCGGCGGCCTTGGCCGTGCCCTCCAGCCGCATCGAGCGCGAGCAGTCGAGCACCAGATCCAGATGCGGCGCCACCTCCTCGCGGAAGAGCCGGACGACCTCCTTGTCGCTGCGGGCGTAGACGCCCCAGTCGAGGTGGCGCAGATCGTCGCCGGGATGGTAGTCGCGGTAGTCATGGAAATCGAGCGACGCGCCCGCCTGCACGCCGAGCCGCACGCCGTTGCGGCCGCGCAGGGCCGCGCGCGGGAGCGCCAGACGATAGCGCAGGCCGAGCGCCTGTCCGGCCAGAAGGCTCTCCCGCTGCGTCGTTGGATTGGCCATGCGTCCCGTCCTCTCAGGCGCCCGGCGCCAGCGGCGGCGGAGTCTTGGCGGAGGCGTCCGCCGTTCTCGGCGCGAAGCGCAGCAGGGCGGCGCTCAGCCCCGGCAGGTTGGCCGCCACGGCCATCGCGGCCCAGAGTCCGGCGCCCAGCGTCAGCGGCGCGATCTCCGGCTGTTTCTCGCTGAACACGGCGAACACATTGCCAAAGAGCCAGGCCGCATCGCGACCGGTTTGCACATCGCCCAGCGCGACCAGGGCGGGCAGCGCCCAGCCGAGGATGATCAGCACGACCGCGACGACGCCCGCCAGGCGGTAGGTGACCCATCGGTGCAAGCCGAACTGCCACAGCGCGCGGACCGACCAGACGTAGGCGATCAGGTAGAACAGAAAGCCCGCCAACCGGCCGGCATTCATGTCCGCACCGGCCTTGCACCACGGCAGTCCGCTGTTCTCGCAGAGGATCACGATCCCCACGGAAAGCGCGCCGGGCAGCAGCGCCCAGATCATCCCGTTTTCCGCCCCTGAGAAAAACAGGAACTGGCGCATGCGCGTCAGCCGATGGCGCGAGATCTCGCCCAGCACCCGTCTGCTGTAGCCCGGCGCAAACGAGGCGGAGACGCCGGAGAGCACCGCCGTGACGCAGATGCTCACGATCGACCAGGCATAGACATAGTCCAGTTCCGTGTCGAGCCACGCGGCGGCGCCGGCGATGCCGCCCCATGCGAGCCACACGCCCGTGAACCAGAACCGCACCGGGGGCGCGCGGTTGGCGGGCGGCGGCATGATCAGCGCTGTGATCGCCGCGCGCAGCAGCAGGCAGGCGCTGACGCAGCCGGCAACGAACAGCCCCGGCCACACCCAGTCGGACCACGTCGCGAACGAGAGGCGCGAGCCGAACGAGACCATCGCCGCGCCGCCGGCGTTGACCATGCCGACCAGCGAGGCGTGAAAGCCGAGCGCGTGCAGCAGGATGATCACCCGGAACACGCGCGAGGTCGAGGCCGCGGCGAGGAAGAGGCCCTCGTACACGCAGCAGACGGCGACGCAGATGAGCATCAGTGTCGCCAGCAGCGCCTGGAAGACATCCAGTCCGCGCAGCAGGTACGAGAGCGACAGGAAGGGGAGCGCCGCGCCGGCGAAGAGGAGGATCAGGATGAACGCCGCCGCCGTCTTGCCGTCCACGAACTGCCGCGGCTTCAGGATGGTCGTGTACTGCAGGTCGAGATGCTCGCCGCTCCGTTCCGCCGCCATGCGGATGCCCACGTAGAAGGGGGCGCAGAACAGCAGCAGCACCGTCAGCACGAAATAGACCGCATGGAACACCTCCTTGCCGAGACCCTGGGCGGCCAGGGCAACGCCCTGCTGCAGGCTCTCGCGCGAGCTGAGCAGCACGATCATCACGGCGATGAAGGCCACCGACAGAAAGCCGATCAGTCCCGCGGCCACGAGCCGGCTGCGCACCATCTGCCGCAGCTCCTTCAGCGTCACCGGATTGATCACGTCGCTCACGCTCATGCCAAATCCCCCCGGGTCACCTGCATAAACACGTCCTCCAGCCCGATCTGCTCCTGGCGGAACTCGGCGACGCGCACGCCCCGCTGAATGAGCGCGGCCAGGATGTCGGCGGCGGCCTCGCCGCCCGCGGCCGTCTCCGCCGCGCAGCGGTCGCCGCGGACCTGCGCCGCCGTCACGCCGGGGATTTCGAGCAGGATCCTCGCCAGCGCCTCGGGCGCCGGGGCCAGCGCCCGCACGAGCACCCGCTGCGTCGGCTGGCCGCCCCCCGCCAGAGTCGCCACCGTGCCGTTGCCGACCAGCACGCCGCGCTCGATGATCACCACGCTCGAACACATTTCGCCGAGTTCGGAGAGGATGTGCGAGCTGATCAGCACGGCCTTGCCGCTCTCGGCGAACGCCCGCACCAGCTCGCGCAGCTCGATGCGCGCCCGCGGGTCGAGGCCGTTCGCCGGCTCGTCCATCACCAGCAGCGACGGCCGGTGGACCAGCGCCCGCGCCAGGCTCACGCGCTGCTTCATCCCCTTGGAGAGGCTCTTGAGGGTCTTGTCGCGGATGGGTTCGAGTCCGGTGAAGGCCTCGACTTCGCCCACCGCGTCGCGCAGCGCCGCGCCGCGAAAGCCGAAGGCGCGCCCGAAGAAGTCCACGTATTCGTGCGCCGTCATGTCGGCGTGTTCCGGCAGCGCGTCGGGCATGTAGCCGATCTGCCGCCGCCCCGCCTCGGGAAAGTCCGAGACCGACACGCCGTCGATGAGCACATCGCCCGCCGTCGGTTCGTCGAGCGTGGCGAGAATGCGCAGGGTCGTGGTCTTGCCCGCGCCGTTGGGGCCGACAAATCCCACCACCTCGCCCATGCCGAAGCTGAACGAGACGCCGTTCACCGCCTTGACCTTGCCGAAATGCCGCACCAGATTGCTGATTTCAATGGACATGACCGCCTCAGTACTTTCCGGCCACAAGGGCGCGCGATGTCTCCTTGGTCCGGGATCCGGCCAGGGGGTTCTCCAGGAACGGACAGCCGTCGAGCACCGCCACATAGGTGCCGGGGCCGGGCTCGTCGAGTCGGTTAAGCATCTGCTTCTCCACCAGATCGGCCAGTCCCCAGCCGGGGAGCGGCGAAGCTGCGGCAGACCGCAGCCCGTCGTAGGCCGACGGCGCGCCGGCCGCGCGCGGACCCTCCTCAGCCAGCACGCGCTTCTCCCCGGGTTTTAAATCGCGCGTTTCGTAGAGCCGGCCGGCGCGGTCGCAGAGCCGCAGTCTCAGGATCGGCGCGCCCAGCGCGTTGACCACCTCGGTTTCGCCGTCGCGCGGTTCTTCGACAAGCAGCCGCTCGACACGCTCTTCGCTCCTGCGCAGCCGGAAGAACGCAGGCAGGCGCGGCGTGACCCACCCCCGAACAAAGTGCTGGTCCTGTCCGCTCGCGATCCGTCCCCCTTGCACGCTTGAGACCGGCGACACCTCGGTTCCGCGGTCGAAATGAAGCCCGTCCCGGAGCGAGGTCGGTGCATAGACCCCCAGCGCGCCGAGCGTCACCGCCCGCCGCTGCGGCTGGTCGAGCAGTGTCACGGACTGCCGCCGCAGCGAGGGTGTGATCCCCTCTGACACGAGCGCGTAGACCAGGATCGCGGCGCTGAACAGGATGGATACGGCCGGCACCAGCGCCAGCAGCCAGATCCGCCGGTTGACGCGACCGGTGAAGACCACCGCGCCGGGGCCTGCAATCAGCGTGAACGCCAGCAGGATGAGGAGGAAGCGGTTGACCGGAACATGGATGTTGGCTGTCACGGGGATTTCCGTGAGGCACGAGTCGGCGTTATTACGGAAAAGCTGCGGGAAGCTGGCGGCATACCACGAGTGGCAGAGCCGAACGAGGGTGTTGCTCGGAAAGGCGTCAAACGCGCCGTGGCTGGTGGCGGAGACGACGCCAAAGCCGTACCGGGACTCGACATACGCTTCGCCCGACAGGGGCCGGTCCGCCCGGTCGCCGGTCTCGGCCCACCCGTCGGGTATCTCATTCAGTCCCGCAAAGGTGACCCGGCCGCCGGCCGCCACATAGGCCCGCAACGCCTCGCGCGCCTCGGCGGGCATCTTTTCGTAGTCGGATGCGGCGATCACGCACCCGTCGAATGCGCTGAAGGCCAGCCAGTTTTTCGGCCAGCCCGCGCCTTCGCCCTCGAAACGGAAGGGATTGAAATTGTCCAGATTCTCGCGGGTGAACATCTCGGCTGCGAAAGTCTCTGAGGAGTCGCTCCGCACAGAGTGACCTCGACGATATCCGGGGCCTGCTGCAGTCGGGGCGCAGTCGGCCAGCCGTGACTTCAGCCCCTCGGCGGAAAGCCCTTTTGATACGAATACCGACAGCGCCGTGCGCCGGTTCCAATAGGATTCGAAGGAGGGCGAACGGGTGGACTGCTCGACCCGCGGCTTGCCCCTGACGCGAATGTCCACAGTGTCCGATCCGGCCAGTCCCACCGGGGGTTGGATCAGGGAGACCTCGGCTCGCGCGCCGGAGCCGACCACCACCGTTTCGGCCAGCGAATGCAGTCCCTCTGACCCCGAATAAATACGGCCCGGGATTTCGAGGGTCACCGTGTGCGTCTGCGGTGTGGGATTTTCAATCACGAAGCGGCGCTCGACAGCGCCGTGCGTCCAGACGTTCGGACTGAGCGTCAGGTCCGTGAAGGTCAACCCGCCCGGCAGCGCTGAACCCTGGGCTGCGGCCAACCCCGCTGCGAACACCACCACCAGCGCCCCGGCCAGCCATCGGTGCTGGACCTGTTTCAGATACAACGGATTGCGGATCAGGTATTCGCTCACGCCTTCACCTCCACCCCCTGCGGCAGCCGCATTCCGGCCGGGTCGAGCGCCTCCGCCAGTTCCTGCGACAGCGCCGATGTCGTGACCTGATCGAGCCGCGCCTGGTAATTGAGGATCAGGCGGTGGTTGAGCACCGGCT
>VGWG01000112.1 GCA_016873675.1 Lentisphaerota bacterium
CAACCTCTTTTCCGCGCTTTTCGAGACACGGAACCGGATTCGCACGGCCCCGTGACGCCACCACTGGGCAACGGCCCCGCAGCCCCGCTACCATTAAAAAAGGGGTTGCCCCCCGCATCGTGCATTCCAACGATGCGTTCGGCTCTTTCATCTTCACGCTCCACGGATGTGGAGGCGGGGGCGGGGAGCGGACGCAGGGAGCGCCCGAGAAGTTGGCACTCTCAAGTAAAAAAGGGGGTTGACATTTACCCCACCCCCCCCGCATAATGCATTCCGAACAATGCGTTCGGCTCTTTCATCTTCACGCTCCACGGATGTGGAGGCGGGGGCGGGGAGCGGACGCAGGGAGCGCCCGAGAAGTTGGCACTCTCAAGTGAAATGCTGAAATGCTGAAAACTGAAATGCTGAAAGCTGAAAACTGAAATGCTGAAATGCGAGAAGAAATGCAAAGGATCGCGGCGCTGACACACTTTCAGCTTTTCAGCTTTCTGTTTTCAGCTTTTCTCTGCATTCCCATTCACCTGCGGCGCGGCGAGACGCCGCTGCCCTACCCGTCCGCAATGTTCGATCCCGGCGTCAGCCTGGAGCCGGCCTGCCCCCAGGCCGGCAGGCGCACGGGTTTGCCAACGGCCGGGGTGCCGCCTTCGCCAGAGGCTACGGCGAGCCAAGGAGGGCGCCCCGGCTCCAAGCCCGACGGCATGCGCCGAGCGCAGGCCCCACATGCCAGTGGCTCCGCGATCCATTCAGGGGTGGTTTGTGGAAGGTGGTGTGTTCGTCCGGGTTCTCATGATTTTTCACGGAGGATCGCAACAACGGCATCCACGACATCCGAACGTTTCTTCTCGTGCAACGTGCCGAGAACGCGTTGAACGATCATGGTGTTCGCCGAAAAGAGTTTGCCAGGACGCGCATAACTCGTTCGCAATAGACTACCAGAAACAAAATCCGATTGGGATAACTCGACCGCGCGGGCATCGGAGTAAGGATTGCTGGTGATCTGACAAAGGATCCAGTCATCCCGATCCACGCCAGCCAGCACGACCGCAGGTCGAAGTTTGCTGGCGGAAAGATCGGAAAACGGAAACCTGACCAAGACGACGGCGCCTATTGCAGGTGTGCCCACGCGACATCCTCCTCGGGTCGTTCCCAATCATGGGCGAGCGCCTCCTGACTGAGTAACGCCGTTTCAGACACATCCGGCGCATCGAAGATCGTCACGATCGCACGGCAGGAATGTCCCACATGAACAGGTTCCAGCAGATGAATCTCGCCGGTTGTCGAAAGGATGGCCTGTACTGACATCAACATGATTGCACCTCCTTGTACGGCGCGAGCATCTTGACCCCCAGGATCTCGATGATCATAATGGCTGCGCCAGTCATGGCTGCGATGAAATTATGACTGGGCATGGTGACACAGGGGGCGCAAAAAGATGCAAACTTTTGTGCCGATGATACCCTTTGTTGTTGTTTTAGGCAAGCGCTCTTTTTGGGGCGAAATGCTGAAAACTGAAATGCGCAAAAGCGCAAAAGATCGCGGCGCTTGCACACTTTCAGTTTTTCAGCTTTCAATTTTCAGCTTTTTTCTTCCTGCGCCTGCAGCCAGCGGTCGAGCCGCAGGCGGGCGGCCATGTCGTCGCCCGCCTCCGCGACGGCGGCGCGCCGCCGGCCGACGGGAATCAGATCGCGCGTGCGCCGGACCGCCAGATCCCACGCCCGCACGGCGTAGCCGCCCGGCAGACCGCCGTAGCGCATCGCCACGGGATGCGCATGCCTCAGGCTCTCCGGAGAGATCCCAATCGCCGCCGCCCCCAGCGCCAGCCTGCGCCACCACGGCGCGCTCCGGAATTCGCAGAGCCGCTGGGACATCTGCACCCGCCAGGGGTTCTCCGGCAGCGCCAGCGCCAGGGCCGCGCGCCGTTCCGCGCGCATCCAGGCGGGGTCATCCGGCGCCCAGCCGGCGAGCGCCGCCGCCGGCTCGACGCCGCAGAGGTCGTGCGCGACCCGCCACACGAACGGTGCGCTGAAGCCCAACCCCCAGGCGCGCGCCTCGGCGGCCAGCGCCCCGGCCGAAAGCGCCCGCGCGTGACGGCGGCCGAGCAGCACGAGATCGAGGTGGGCGCGCGCGGGAAAGCGCCACTGGTGCGCCAGCAGGTGGTAGATCAGGTAGACGGCGTGCGCCGCGGGGGCGAGGACCGGCGCCTCCACGCCGGCGATCACGGCGCGTGATGCCGAGGCCCACAGGCGTTCCACGTCCGGCGGCCGCAGCAAGCTGTGGGTGGCATGCCACACGTGCCATTGCAACTCCACGGCGGCGCGCTCGCCCGGATGCCGGAAATGCCGCTCCCTGCTCCATCCGTCCGGGACGCCGGCGTCGGTGGCCACATAGCCGGCCGCCTCCAGCGCAAGGCCGGCGGCGGCGGCGTCAGCCGGCCGGACCAGCACATCGATGTCGTTCATCGGGCGGCAGACGATGTCCTCATAGACCTGCTCGGCGAGCCAGGAGCCCTTGAGCGGGATGGCCGCCACGCCAGCCGCGCGCAGCGCACCCAGGAGCGCGCCGAGCTGACGGTTGGTGCGGACGGCGGCGACGGCCCGCGCCCGGAACGCCTGCTGCGCGCGCTCCAGGAGCGGCGGCGGCGGCCGCAGGCCGTCCGGCCAGACGCGCACCGCGGGAAAAAGATAGGCATCGAGATCGTGCAGGCAGACCTGCCACCAGACAGCGGGCCAAGCCACCGGCGCGGCGTCGATCTCCTCGCCGCAGAGCACGGCGCGCAGCACGCGCCGCAGTCCGGCCACGCCGGCCGACACCTGCGTTTCTGAGGCATCGCCGATCGGGTCATCCACGCTCATCCTCGCGCTTCCGATCACCGTCGGCGCCGGGTCGCTGGATGTGTCAATCGTCACAGGCGGGCGGGATCCTGTCATAGTCGGGTCCGATCAATTTGCATGCGGTGCTTGCGCAACACGAAGCCGCCGGGCGGCCCGGCCGGCCGGCCGGCGCGCAGGATGGCGTCCGGGCGCTCGCCGCCCCAGATCTGCAGAGCGACCGTCACCGCGCGCCCGTAGACCTGTTCGACCATCTCGCGGAACCGCTCCTGTCCACGCCAGAACGGCAGCGGGCCGAGGCGGGTGAGGAGCGGCGCCGCCACCATCCGCCCCGGCGGAGGGCCAAAAGTGGCGGCCGGCGTCCAGCGATCACCCCAGAATGCGGCGGCATCCGCAGGCGGATCGGGCGCGCAAACCGGCACCGGCGGGGGCGGTCGAAGCCCGCCGCCGCCGGGACGGTCGCCAGCCGCTGGGATCAGATCACCGCGATTGATGCCCCGCAAATCGAGCAGGAGCATGGGCTCGCGTTCGACCGCCTCGCCCAGCAGATAGAGGACGGCCGCCGCATGTTTGCACGGCGTCGACCAGTCGGGGCAGGTGCAGGTGCAGACCCAATCGCCGCGACGCGCGGGAAACAGGGAAACCCCCGCGTCGCGGAAGAGCGCCTCCACTTCGACGGGGAGATCGTTGACGAGCAATCGCCCGATCCAGGCGGGGTGCGCGCCGAGCGCTGCCGAGAGATCGCCGCGAACGCCATCAGCCAGCGTTCGAAACGTGAAGGTCACCCGATACGGTGCCGGGGCGCCGCCCTGCACCACCGCTCCGACCGAGCCCTCGCCGAGGGTCAGCGCGGCGACCTGCCCCGCCACCGCATACTGGCGGCCCCGCCCCAGCCGGGCGCCCAGCCGCAATCCCTCCAGCATCAGCATCCAGCGCCGCCCCCACCACGAACGGCTCTGGCTGCTCCGCGTCCCCTGCGCGCGAATCCCCCCCCGCACCGGCAGCGGCACCCGCGGCTCGTGCTTTTTCCTTTTGCTCATGGCGTCCACTCCCCCACGGCGTCCTGCGCCAGCGCCAGCGCATCGCGCAGGTCGGTGTCGTTGAGTTCCGTCAGCCACGACTCCCCGCTCGCGACCAGATCGTCGGCGAGCGCCGTCTTCTCCCGGATCATCGCCTCGATCCGGTCTTCCAGCGTGCCGCCGCACACCAGCTTGTGCACCATCACGTCGCGGGTCTGACCGATCCGGAACGCGCGGTCGGTCGCCTGGTTTTCCACCGCCGGATTCCACCAGCGGTCAAAATGAAACACATGGTTGGCCCGGGTCAGGTTGATTCCGGTGCCGCCCGCCTTGAGCGAGAGGACGAACACAGCCGCTCCCGCATGGGCCTGGAACGCCGCCACCTGCGCGTCGCGCTCCGCGCGCGGCGTGCCGCCGTGCAGAAAGGGGACAAAGCAGCCGAACGCCTGCTGCAGGTGCCGCTGCAACAACGTCCCCATGGCCGCATACTGGGTGAATACGAGCGCCCCCTCGCCGGCCGCAACGACCTCCTCCAGCATTTCGCGCAACCGGTCGAGCTTGCCGGAACGTCCGCCCAGCTCGCCGTCCTCGCCCAGAAAATGGGCGGGGTGGTTGCACACCTGTTTCAGGCGGGTGATCGAGGCCAGCACGAGGCCGCGGCGGCTGATCCCGGAGGCACCGTTCTTCAGCGCGGCGCCGAGTTCGTCCAGCACCCCCTGATAGAGGGATGCCTGCTCGCGCGTCAGCGTGCAGTAGACCGAAGCCTCGCGTTTTTCGGGCAGGTCGCGGATGATGTCGCGATCGGTCTTGAGCCGCCGCAGAACAAACGGCGCCGTCGTCTGCCGCAAGCGGTCGCGCGCTGTCAGATCGATCCCGGTCTTGATCGGCAGCGCGAAAGTTTCGCGAAACGCCGCGCGCGCGCCGAGGAGTCCGGGGTTGAGAAAATCCATGATCGACCACAGGTCCCCGACCTGGTTCTCCACCGGCGTGCCGGTCAGCGCGATCCGGTAATCGGCCTGCAGCGCGCGCGCGGCCTGGGCCTGGCGCGTGTCGGGGTTTTTGATGTTCTGCGCCTCGTCGAGGATGAGCCCGGCCCAGGCGACCTGCCGGATGCTCGCATAGTCGCGGTGCAGAAGTGTGTAACTGGTGACAACGATTCCCGCCGCCGCCGCCTCTTCGGCGAAGGTTCCGGACACGCTGCGGCCCGCGCCGTGATGGACATGCACGGGCACGGCGGGGATGAAGCGGGCGGCCTCGCGCGCCCAGTTGGTGAGCACGGATGTCGGGCACACCAGCAGCACCGGCCGACGCTCGCCCTGTTCCCGCTCCCGCGCGATCAACGCCAGCGCCTGGATCGTCTTGCCCAGCCCCATGTCGTCCGCCAGACACGCGCCCAAGCCCCATTGCCGCAAAAACGCCAGCCAGGCGTAGCCGCGCTCCTGGTAGGGGCGCAACGTGCCGCAGAATCCGGCTGGCGGCGGAAGGGGTTCCAGCGCGGTTTCACCGCGGAGCCGGCGGATGAGCTGGCCCAGCCAGCCCCCCGCCTCGACGCCGGCGACGGCCAGACCATGCGCATCGCCATCGATGCCGAGCATCATGCGGATGATGTCGTTTGCCGCGCGGGCCTCGCGCATCTGGCGACGCCACAATTTCAGCGCCTCGTTGACCTGCCCGTGGTTGACCTCGACCCAGCGGTCACGAAACCGCACGAGCGCGTGTCCCGCCTCTGCGAGACGAGCGAGCTCCACGGCCGTGACCGGCTCGCCGCCGATGGCGATCTGCCAGTCGACATCCACCAGCGACGCCAGGGTGAAAGACCCGGCGACGGGCGATCCCTCCGCCGTGACCCGCGCGAGGACCTGAATGTGGGAGGCGGCGCCCTGCCACCACGGCGGCAGCCTGACGCCGAAACCGGCGGCTTGCAGCAGCGGCGCGTCGCTGCGCATGAAGCGGTGGGCCTGATCGGTTGTCAGGGTCGCCCCCGTCACTCCACCGTCGCCCGCATCCACGATGGGGGCGATCAGCGCCGCCTGGCCGAGCGCCATGAGGAGGCTCTCGCGCCCGGCGGCATCCACACGGTTGTCGTGCCACGCCTGCTCCCAGTCGGTCCGCGGGTCCTCATCCGTCTGGCCGAGCCCCTCCACCCGGTAGCGCAACCTCCACGGGGCGGACTCCCCCGGCGGGTCTTCCAGTTCAAAGCAGAGATGCAGCGGCGAACGGCTTTCGAGATCAACGGAGCGGCGCCAGCGCGCGATCTCTTCGGCGAGCGACGCGATTTCGACGGGGCTCTCCCAGCGGATCGCGCGGGTGTCGCCACGCAACGACGCCCCCCAGGCGTCGTGCGCGCTGAACGTGCGGCCCCGTTCCGCATGGGCGCGCGACAGGGTCGTCACCGACGCCAGCCTCACCAACCGGTCGACGACCTCATCGAAGAAGGCCGCAGCAGCAGCCTGAAGCGGATCGCCGCTGTGGGGCGCGGACGCCCCATCGGACGAGAGGGCCAGCGCCGCACCCGGCAGACACGCCGCGAGCACAGTGAAGCGCCGCACCTCGGCCCGGTCCAGGGCTGGCTCCCAGCGCGATTCGTAGCCGGTGTCGGGCAGAACGCCACCGGGCATCGGGGTCTCGCACGGATCAGGGGCGTCGCCTGCCGCGCGCACCCCCGGCAGGACTTGCCGGCGCGCCACGACGGCGCCGGCCAACCGGAACAGGTCGCTCCACGCTCCCATATCATTGCCGGCCATCACTCCCGGCGCGAGCCGGCGCCCTTCGGACGTGGCGCCCAACACCAGAAAGAGCTCGTTCACCTGCAGCGGCAGCGCCCAAACCCGCCTCAGGGTCAATACCGACGCCCCGGCGCTGCCGCGACGAAGCCACTGCCGCGACGAAGCGATGCGGCCGGCGTTGGCCGGGAGGCGCGCGAAATAGATCCGGGCGTCGGAAACGGCGCGCTCCGCAGCCCCTCCGGATTCGAACGCGGCCAGCGCCCGGGACAGCGCCTCGCGGTCGCAGCCCCACGGTTCCGGTGCGCCCGGGACACACGGGTCGCCAGCCGGGGTGTGATCGCAGTCACCACGCAGTCCCCCGCCGACCTCGGAGGTTTCCTCCCCCCAAAGCAACCACTCGTCCGCCAGCCACGAACCGTGAAGAACAACCATCGTTGGGCTATTGTGACCGTTCTTGCCCGCTTCTGCAAGTGGCATCTCCATAATTAGAAATGCTGTTGCCGGGGAAACTATTGCGGGGTCAACGAAGGACGGCTATACTGCACGACCATCGGGTGATGCCAAACAAGCGAGGAGAGGATTCATGCATGCGACCGTGTTGATTCTGGCGGCGGGAATGGGGAGCCGCTATGGCGGGCTGAAACAGGTGGATCCGGTCGGCCCGGACGGCGAGACGCTGATGGACTATGCGGTCTTTGACGCCCTGCGCGCCGGCTTCGATCGGATCGTCTTCGTCATCCGCCGCGATTTTGCGGAGGTCTTCAAACGCCAGGTTGCCGCCCGCTATGCCAGCCGGATTGCCGTGGACTACGCCTATCAGGATGTGAATGACCTGCCCGCCGGATTCTCGCCGCCGCCCGGACGGGACAAGCCGTGGGGCACTGCTCACGCCGTGCGCGCGGCGCGGGCGGTTGTCCGCGAGCCCTTTGCCGTGATTAACGCCGACGATTTCTACGACCGCGACGCCTATGCGCAACTGGCCGGCTTCTTTTCCACGCCTGCGCCGACAGGAGGCAAGGCCCGTTTTGCGATGGTCGGCTACACCCTGCGCGCGACGCTCTCGACGCATGGCACGGTATCGCGCGGGGTCTGCCGGGTCGGCGCCGACGGGATGCTGGCGGATGTCACGGAGATGACGCAACTGGCCGCCGCCGGCGCGGGCGTGGAGAATCGGCCAGCCAACGGCCCGGTGGCGCGCCTCAGCGGCGACGAGGCGGTCTCCATGAACTTCTGGGGCTTCACGCCGCGCCTGTTCGACATTCTGGAAGATCAGTTTCCCGCGTGGCTGCAGCAGCACGGCGGAAGCGCCAAAGACGAGTGGTACATTCCCTTCGTGGTCGCCGATCTGATCCGGCGCGAACTCGCCGATGTACAGGTGCTGCGCACGGATGGCGTGTGGCAGGGACTGACCTACCGCGCGGAACATTCTGCGGTCGCGGCGCGCCTGCTCCAGTTTGCCGAGGCGGGCCACTATCCGCGGCCGCTGTGGGGGTGAGAGCCGCATGCAAAACCCTGTTTTGCATGCGGAGTGTTCAGGTGTCAGGTTTCGGGTGTCAGGTAGAACCGCACGATGTTGCGTCTTCCTGAAACCTGAAACCGGCGCTTGCAG
>VGWG01000113.1 GCA_016873675.1 Lentisphaerota bacterium
GGCTTCGACCTTGGGGGCTTCGACCTTGGGGGCTTCGACCTTGGGGGCTTCGACCTTGGGGGCTTCGGCCTTGCAGGCGACCGGGCACGTATTCGTCACGCCAGCTTTGCAGCAGGCGTCCTTCGGATCCGCATCCTTCTTAGCCCCGCACGTTGTGGCCCCGCAGTCGGCTCCTGCCATCGCCGACGCCGACGCCAGGGCCAGCGCTACAATCAGAACGAGTGACTTCTTCATCCTCTTTCCTCCCTCTAGGAGCCCGGCCTGCACAGGAACGAACAGTACTCCAACTTGGTGTAACCACGAAACATTCCGCAAACCAGGTTTTGCGGAGTATTATACTAGATTTAGTGAACGGAGTCCACCCACGATTTGCTGCACCGTGTTGCAATGGAGGACCAAGCCATGACCGGGATTCATTGTTCGGATAACCGTCCTGATCCGCCCGTGACCTATGACGTGCGTCCGATTGGCTGGGTGCGTTGCGATCAGCAGTGGCCTTTTGACGCACCCCGGCAGCCGGGGTTGCTGGATAACCGGGCGACGATTGAAATTCTGCCGCTGTACAGTCAGGCGCTCACCGGCCTTGAGGAATTCAGCCGCATCTGGATTGTCTTCGTCTTCCACAACGCCACTGAAAAGCTGGTGATCCGGCCGCCGCGGCTGGCATCAGGGAGCGTGGGCGCCTTCGCCTCGCGATCCCCCCACCGGCCCAATCGCCTCGGCATCTCCTCCGTGCGGCTCGCCTTCCTTGCGGAGCAGGGTGTCCTTGGATTTCTCGGTTTTCTGAGGCATCAGCTCTCGTTCCTTCCCGACGATACCGAGCGGAAACGGGTGGAGAAAGCCGGTGACAGGGAATGGGTCATCAGCTACCGCACCTGGCGCTGCCGGTATACCGTTGATTTTGAAAATCGAATTTGCTCGGTGACGGATGTCTTCAGCGGATGGAATGCGGCGGAGCTTGGCGAGGGGAGCGAAGACCCGTGGGAGGACAAAGCCTTGCACCGGGAGTATTGCAGACGGTTCACTTCATCAACGGGAGACACGAAGGAATGACTGATGAACAAATTGACATCGAAACGCCCGTCATTCATAATCGTATGCGTTGTTTGGGTCTTCCTCATTTGCCGCCGCATCGCCGACGTCGCCTGTCGTCTGTCCCGCTGCTCCGGCGCACACCCCAAGGAGCGTTCAAATTGCGAGTTGCCATAGCCTATCCGCCGCTGGATTCCGAGAAAGGGGTGCCGCTGCTTTCCCAAAACCGGCAATTCCAGTGGTTCAACCGGCCGACCTTCATCTATCCCGTCGTGCCCGCAACGGCCGCGACTCTGGTCCGCGACGCGGGACACGCCGTCGCCTGGCTCGACGGCATCGCCTCGGGCTGGACACGCGCCGCGTTTGACGAGCATCTGGCCGCCTTCAACCCCGACGTCGTGGTGATCGAGACCAAGACGCCCGTGGTCGGGGCGCACTGGGCGATCCTGAAACAACTGAAGGCCCGCCATCCCCAGATGCGGCTGGTCCTGATCGGCGACCATGTGACGGCGCTTCCCGACGAGAGCTTTGCGCAGTCGCCGGTGGATTACATCCTGACCGGCGGCGATTACGATTTTCTGCTCGTCAATCTGCTGGCTCATCTGGAATCGGGCGCGCCCCTTTCCCCCGGCATCTGGTACCGGCAGGGGGATGCCGTGCTCAACACGGGGCCGTTCCGGCTGGATCACACGCTCTCACGCGCGCCGTGGATTGATCGCGACCTCACGCAGTGGCGTCTGTACTCGGAGAAGAACGGCAACTTCCGACGGACCCCCGGCACCTACATCATGTCGGCCCGCGACTGCTGGCACGGGCGTTGCACGTTCTGCTCCTGGACGACGCTCTATCCGACGTTTCGCAGCCGCGAGGCGATCGATTGCGTCAACGAGATCGAAGATCTGGTGGAGCGCTACGGCGTGCGCGAGATCATGGATGACGCCGGAAGCCTGCCGGCGGGGCCGTGGCTGAAGACGTTTTGCGAGGAGATGATCCGTCGCGGATTGAACCGGCGCGTCCGCATCGACTGCAACATGCGCTTCGGCCGGCTGACCGCCGGGGAGTACCGGCTCATGCGACTGGCCGGTTTCCGGCTCGTCTTGTTCGGCCTGGAATCGGCCAATCAGCAGACGCTCGATCGGCTGGACAAGGCGCTCACGATCGAACAGGTCCGCGAAGGCGCCCGGATGGCCTCACAGGCCGGTCTGGACGTGCATGTGACCGTGATGTTCGGCTATCCCTGGGAGGGCCTGGCAGAGATCGAGAATACGGTGCAGCTCGCCCGCTGGCTGTTGCGCAAAGGCTACGCCTACACGCTCCAGTGCACGATGATGGTGCCGTACCCCGGCACGCCGCTGTTCCGCGAGCTCCAGAAGGAGGGGCTGCTGACGACGCAGAACTGGGCAGACTACGACATGCGCACGGCTGTGATCCAGACGCCGGTTCCGGAGGCGGTGATCAAGGATGCGGTGCGCCGGGTTTACAAGGGTTTCCTGCACCCCGAGACCGTGCTGAGGCGACTCCTGACCACGCGCCACCCGATCGAGGATCTCCGGTTTTACTGGCGCGGCTTTTTATCGCTGGCCGGTCATCTGAAGGATTTCAAGAACAACTGAATCATACTGAATCATGGGGAGCCGATGAACACAGAACTGGCAAAAGGGGTCAACTGGGTCGGGCACCTTGACTGGAGCGTGCGCGATTTTCATGGTTACCGCACCGAGCGCGGGTCGAGCTACAACGCCTATCTGGTGGAGGGGGCGCACGCGGCACTGATCGACACGGTCAAGGCGCCTTATGCCGCGACACTCATCGGACAGGTGCGGGCGCGCTTGAGGGAGCGGCCGCTCCGCTACCTTGTCTGCAACCACGCCGAGCCCGATCATGCGGGTGCGATGGCCGCAGTCCTGGCGGCGTTTCCCGGCGTCACCGTGGTCTGCAATGCCAAATGCCGCGAGGCCCTGGGGCTGTACGGCGACACGACGGGCTGGACGTTCCAGGTGGTCAAGGAGGGCGACAAGCTGGATCTCGGCGGACGCACGCTGCAAGTCTTCGACACGCCGATGGTCCACTGGCCCGAGTCGATGGTGACCTATCTGATTGAGGAGCAGATCCTGTTTTCGATGGATGCGTTTGGACAGCACTATGCGTCGGGATGGCGGTTCGACGACGAGGCGCCGTTGGACGAGGTGATGCACGAGGCCAAGACCTACTACGCGAACATCGTGCTGCCGTTTGCCCGTCCGGTGACGGCGGCGCTGGCCAAGCTGGGGACGCTGCCGCTCAAGCAGGTGGCGCCGAGCCACGGCGTGATCTGGCGCAGCCATGTCGCCGACATTGTGCGGGCGTATCAGGACTGGGTCGTTTCCAAGGCGGCGAAAAAGGTCGTGATCCTGTTCTGCACCATGTGGGACAGCACCCGCCTGATGGCCGAGGCCGTTGCGGAGGGGGCCCTGTCCGAGGCTGTGACGGTGAAGCTGATCGACGTGAACGCCACCGCCGACACCGACATCGTCGCCGAGGTGATGGATTGCGCCGCGCTGGCGGCGGGGTCGGCCACGCTCAACATGGGGATCATGCCGCGGCTGGCGGCGACGTTGACCTACCTGCGCGGGCTCAAGCCCGTCGGCAAGGCGGGCTTTGCCTTCGGGTCCTGCGGCTGGGCGACCAAGGGCGCCGAAGAGGCGGCCGCCTATCTGGGCGCCATGCAGGTCGAGATCCTGCACGAGCCGATCACCTGCCGCTTCCGCCCGGACGCCGCCACGCTTGCGCGCTGCCGCGAAGCCGGCCGCCTGCTGGCGAAACGGGCGCTGACGGCAGGGGGGGAGACCAAAAGATGAACACGGAAAACGCAATCAAGACCTTCATTGGCTTCTTTGTCGCCATGCTGATCGGCACCCTGTTGGCCGCGCTGGTGGGCGGCGCGTTTGGGGCCTTGGTAGCCACGATTTCTCCGGAGTTTGTCGCCGGATTATTTAACCGGCAAGAGGAGGCGGGCATTGTCCGCTACGCCTGTGCCGTCGGGATGATCTGGGGCGTGTTCATCGGTGCGGCCGTCTCCGGATTCGCCTGTTTTCTGGCGGCAGTCATCAAAGTGCTGCGTATTCGGTTTGAGAGTCGGAAGCAGCCAGACCAACCGCGTCACTAGTTCCCTTGTCCGGCGCCTCTGATCCGTTGAGGCGGCGGTTGCGCCTTCCGGGAAAAGGGCGGCAATCCCAAGTCCCGCACCAGATTTCCAGGCACCTCCGTTTGGGTCAGAGGCGGGCGACCCAACCGCTGCCGAATGTTCTTGAGGAAACGGACGGTGCCGAAGGCGCGAGCCTTGGCCTGATACAGAGCCAGCCGATTCAGGGCGCGTTGAGAGGCGAACCCGCTTTCAGGAAGCGCCTGATGCAGAAGAAGAGCGGTGTCGAGCAGGTCGCCCAGTTCGGCGATAGTTGCCGATTCAACGTATAAACAGGACACCGGGAAGATCGGCGTCGGTGACGCCGAGGCTGCGCATGAAGCGGAGGTGACGGGCGAGATCGCCGGGCTGGGCGATGCTGTGTGAGTCGGTGCCGAAGGCGATCTTGACGCCGCGTTCGAGACAGGCGCGGAAAAAAGCGGGTTCGGGCTCGTTGCCGTGGAAGTTGAGTTCGGCGGCCTTGCCTGTTGCCGCGAGGCGGTTGGCTAGGGCGGTGTAGAGGTGTTCCGGCTTCTGATAACCGTTCCAGGGGAAAAAGCGGAAGAGATGGGCGAGGATCTGCACGGGCGAGGCGAGGTAGGCTTCGACATCGCGCATGAAGAGCGTTTCGGCCTCGGCCTGCGGCGTCACGCCGCGGGTCACGCCTGCGATCACATGAATGCCGCCGATGAGGATGTCCCAGCCCTCGGCATCCTCAGGTGCCAGCAGGAGCGAGCCGTCGCCGCACAGGTCCACTTCCAATCCGATCCGAGCAAACGGCGAACGAATCGCGCGGGCAAAGGCCTGGAACGCCGCCATGCGGCCGCGGCCGGGCGAGGCCCAGGCGGCCGCGACGGCCTCGGGTTCGTAAGGCCACTTGAACGTCCACGCATAGGGTTTGGGGAAATAGAGCTGGAAGGTGTGGTCGACGATGCAGACCCGATCAAGACCGAGCAAGCGGGAGAGGGCGATACCGTTCGCGGCCGTGATGGTCGTGCTGCAATAGGCGAATTCGGTGTGGCAGTGGCAATCACAGAGTCCGGGCTGCTCGTGGCGGAGGGTGTGGCGGGTAAAGGTGGCCTGCGTCCCCGCGAGCCGCAGATGCAGAAACGGGAATGGCGGATCGCAGAGCGCGGGGGCGGTGAGATAGGTGGTGCCGTCGCGAACGGTTGGTCCCGCGCCCGGATGGTAGTGCCCGCTCAGCGAGAGGCAGACCCCGGCGCTGCGGTAGGAGTCGGCGACAGCGTCGGCATTGTCGAGCCGATACGGATACGGGGCGTCAATGGCGGGAAAGACGGGATTATGCTGGAGGGCGATCAGCGGCAAGCCGGGATTGGCCGCGGCAACAACGGTCGGAAGCGCCAGATCGGCGTCCGCGCGGGCGTAATGGTCGCCGGTGATGCGGCGGTCGTGGAACACGAGGAAGCCATACCCGCCGATCCGTCGCAGGCCGGGCGATGTGTTGAAGAGGGCTGCCACGCGATCAGGGCGCTCATCGTGATTCCCGGGCAGCGCCAGCACGGGGATGCCGGTGGCGAGCAGCTTGCCGGCGAGCTGCATCCAGGCCAGTTCTGCGCCGGGGGCCCGGCCGTCGGCCACAAGATCACCGAGCAACAGGATCAGGCCCGGTTCCCGGCCCTCCTGGCGGAGCCGTTCGATGGCGCGCAAGACGAACTGGCTGGCCCAGGCACCGCCGTCGGGCATGGGGCCGGGCGTCGCCTCGGAACAGGAGCCGTGGAGGTCGCTCAGGATCAGAATATCCAGGGGTTCGGGTGCGTCAGACATGGTGGGAGAGCATACACGAAATGGCGCGGGATGCAAGCGAGAGAATCGGCTGGCGGGCCAGCTTAGTGGCGCAAGGCCTGGCCTTGAACCAGTTGTTGAAACACACCGGGGTGGCCGAGCAGTTCATCATACGTCCCATCCTGGACGATGTGGCCGTCTTTCAACACGAGAATCCGGTCGCAATGTCTCACGGTGGCCAGGCGGTGCGCAATGATGAGGCTGGTGTGATTGACCGTGATTTTTTCCATCGCCTCTTGGATCATCGCTTCGCTGACGGTGTCCAGAGCGCTGGTGGCCTCGTCGAAGATAAAGAAATCGGAGTTCGACAGCAGGGCTCGGGCGATCGCCAGCCGTTGGCGCTGGCCGCCTGAAAGGGTGGCGCCGCCCTCGCCGACGGGGGTGTCCAGTTGCAGGGGCAGCGGCTCGATGAATTCCCAGGCGTTCGCCAGCTTGCACGCGCGGCGCAATTGCTCCGTGGTCGCCCGCGGCTGCACGACGAGGAGATTTTCGCGGAGGGTGGAGCGGAAGATGAAGGGATCTTGAGGCACCACGCCGAAATGACGGCGCAGCTCCGCGCCCACACAGTGCCGGATATCAATCCCGCCGATCTGAATCGTCCCCTGATCGGGGTCGTACAGCCGCATCAGCAATTGCGTGATCGTGCTCTTGCCCGCTCCACTCGGGCCCACCAGCGCCACCTTCTGGCCATACGGAATGGTCAGGCTGATATCCCGCAGCACCGGCTGGCCGGGTTCGTACGCAAAGCTCACATGGGACATCACGAGGTCGCCCCGGCGCGGGATCTGGGCCTCAACCTCCAGCGGGTCCGGCGTGGTGCTGTCGGTCTCCAGAACCGCCCGAATGCGCTGCATGCTGGCATCGGCAGATCCCTTGGCAGTGGCCAGGGAGAAAAGAATTCCCAGCGGCCCCTGAAGGGTGGAAAAGGCCATGATGTATCCCGTGATCTCACCCAGCGTGATCCGTCCGGATTCGTAGCGCCAGAGCAGAACCGCGCACAGCAGCGCAAAGCAGAGATACCCCGCCGATTCGGCTTTCATATACTGATAGTGCGTATGAATATCGCGACGCACGCTCATCTGTCCGATCATCCGGGCCTGATTCTCAAAGACCCCCGAAATATGCGACTCCATCGCATAGAGCTTCACATGATGGCTGCCGCGGAGCAGGTCTGCCACGTAGCCCGACACCGTGCTTTCCACTTTCTGGTAATCGCTGTACAGGGACTGAATACGCCGGCGCGAGAGGTGCATCAGCACGACATTGATGCCGCACAACAGCAGCAAGACCATCGCCAGCATCGGATCCCACGTGCCGGTCAGCGCCAGGGTGGAGCAGACCGTGATGATCGCCCCCGGCCCCACGATCGCAAACTGCTGCAGAAAGCCCTGCACCTGAGCCAGCGGCGAACCGAACAGGTAGCTGAACAATTCGCCGGAGTTGTGCTTGATGTGAAAGCGCAGGCACAGGTGGTTCACATGGCGGAAGAAATGCGACCGCAATTCCAGCAGCACCGCTTCACGCACATGGGTAAAAATACGGTAGCCGGTGTGCCACACCGCCATCCGCCCGATCAGCGACACCACGAGGTACGTCAGGGCCAGCCGCAGCAACGCCGACCAGCGCATAGCCGAGTCCAGCCCCTCTTTCCGGATCACATCGTCAATCAGATACTTGGCCACGAGCATTTGATAGGTGATGGCCAGCCCGTGCATGGCGTTGAGCGTCAGCGACAGGACGATCTTCCATCCGTGCGGCCGAAGATAGGGCCACAAAAGCCTGATTAAACCCGACGGATGCTCCGGGCTCGGTTGGCTGGGGACAGCGGCTGACGGGGATGGCTGGTTCATGGGGCGGCTAGCGTGTCAAAAATAGGCTGATCGTGTCAAGTCCACGGAAGCAGACTATTTTCAGAATCTCGCATATCCTGGCTTGTTTCGGCTTCTGGATAGCGCTAGAATCCACCCACTAATGGAGACCTCCGACATGCACACTCAAAACGCAATCAGCGACGCGCTTGCCCGGCTTCGCAAAAGAGACGAAACGCCGGCTTTTACCGTCGTGGGCGCGGGGCACGGCGGTCTGGCCATGGCAGGCCATCTCGGCATCATGGGCTTTCCCGTCCGGCTCTACAACCGAACGGA
>VGWG01000114.1 GCA_016873675.1 Lentisphaerota bacterium
GCCCGATGCCGGGTTGGGTAACGGAGGCTTGGGTCGGCTGGCGGCCTGCTATCTCGATTCCCTGGCTGCGTTGGGCTACGCCGCGTATGGGCACGGCCTGCGTTACGAGCATGGCATGTTCCGGCAGGAGTTCGACGACGGCTGGCAGGCGGAACAGCCGGACGATTGGCTGAGGCTTGGAACGCCCTGGGAGATCGTGCGTCCCGAGGACGCCGTCAGCGTACTGGCCTACGGGCGCACCGTGCCGGTCGTCGGCGCGGGGAAGTCCGCCCAATCCGTCTGGATGGACTGGCAGATGATCGAGGGCGTTCCGTTCGACGTGCCCGTCATGGGCTGGGACGGCGGCCGGATCAACGCGCTGCGCCTCTGGAGTTCGCGGGCCGCGCAGGGCTTCCGCCTGGACGTCTTCAATCAGGGCGACTACGTTCGCGCCGTGGAGGAGAAGAACTGGGCCGAGACCCTCACGAAGGTGCTGTACCCCTCCGACGGCACCGGCGCGGGCCGGGAACTGCGCCTGCTCCAGGAGTACTTCCTGGTGGCCTGCGCGATGCGTGACCTCACGCGCGCGTTTCGCCGGAGCCGCCGCGATTGGCGTCGCCTGCCCGACGCCGCCGCGGCGCAGATGAACGACACGCACCCCGCGCTGGCCGTGGCGGAATTGATGCGCATCCTGGTGGACGAGGAGGAACTGCCGTGGGAAACGGCGTGGGATGTCGCCACCCGCACGCTGGCGTACACCAATCACACCTTGATGCCGGAGGCGCTGGAGCGGTGGCCGGTGCCGCTGTTCGAGCGTGTCCTGCCGCGGCACCTGGAAATCGTCTACGAGATCAACGCGCGCTTCCTGCGCCACGTGGCCGAGCTGCATCCGGGCGATACGGACCGGCTCCGGCGCATGTCGCTGATCGAGGAAGGCGACGTCAAGCACGTGCGCATGGCCCACCTCGCCGTGGTCGGCAGTCACGCCGTGAACGGCGTGGCGCGTCTGCACTCGGACCTCGTGCGCACCCGGTTGCTGTCCGACTTCGCGCAACTCTGGCCGGATCGCTTCACGAACGTGACCAACGGCGTGACGCACCGCCGCTGGCTCCGGCAGTGCAACCCCGAGTTGGCCGCATGCCTGTCCGCGCGCATCGGCGACCGCTGGCTGCGGGACGCCGCGGAGTTGCGGCGGATCGAGGCGCATGCGGACGATCCGGGATTCCTCGATGAACTGCGCGGCATCAAGCGGCGGAACAAGGAACGGCTGGCGGCGCGGATACGGGATGCCCTCGGGGTGACCGCCGATCCGGATTCCCTGTTCGATGTCCAGGTCAAGCGCCTGCATGAATACAAGCGCCAGTTGCTGAACGTCCTGCATATCCTGTCGTTGTACCTGCGGTTGCGAGACGGCGTCGAGGCGGACCCCGTGCCGCGAACGTTTGTGTTCGGCGCCAAGGCCGCGCCGTCGTATTCGACCGCCAAGCACATCATCAAGCTGATCAACAACGTGGGCCGGATGCTCGAAGCGGACCGTCGCGTCCGCGACCGTCTGCGGGTGGTGTTCCTGCCGGACTACAACGTGTCGCTGGCGGAATGCATCATCCCGGCGGCGGACCTCTCCGAGCAGATCTCCACGGCGGGCACGGAGGCGTCCGGCACCGGGAACATGAAGCTGGCGCTGAACGGCGCGTTGACCATCGGCACGTGGGACGGGGCCAACATCGAGATCGCGGAAGCGGTGGGCCTCGACAACTTCTTCGTCTTCGGCCACCGGGTCGAAGACCTCGATGCCCTCCGGGCCACGTACGATCCGTCCGCGTGGATGGCCGGGGATCCCG
This sequence comes from Lentisphaerota bacterium, assembly GCA_016873675.1. Classification (NCBI taxonomy): domain Bacteria; kingdom Pseudomonadati; phylum Lentisphaerota; species Lentisphaerota bacterium. The sequence continues at coordinate 1,821 of VGWG01000114.1, forward strand.
AGCTCGCGGCGGTGCTGGATCTGCTGCGCGGAGACACGCTGAGTCCGGGGCGGGCCGGGCTGTTCGAAGGCCTGAGGGATGCGCTGACCGGGCGGGACTTCTTCTTCCACCTGGCGGACTTCCGGTCGTATGTCGAGACCCAGCGGCGGGTCTCGGATCTCTACCGATCGCCCGCCGCCTGGTCGCGCTGCGCGGCGCTGAACATCGCGCGCATGGGACGGTTTTCGAGCGATCGCGCGGTGGAAGAGTACGCCCGGAGTATCTGGAACCTGCGGCCGAAACGGATCGCAAAGCGGGAAGTCGGATCATGAGCGGAGACAAGAAAACCCTGGATGGACACGAACAAGGACCCAAGGGATTGTTTCTCGATCTGATCCCGGGCCTGGCCGGACGCGCCGAGGCCTTTCGCGGCTCGGATGAATTCGTGGACGACGCGGTCCTGGCGGCATTCGAGCGGCAGATGGCCCTGACCGTGGCGGCGTTGCGAACCGCGGTGGACACGACCGATGAGGCGGGCATCCGCCGTCAGGCGCACTCCTTGCAGGGCATGGGCGGCGCGGCCGGCGCGCCGGAGATCTCCGTGGTCGGCGAGGAGTTGAGTCTGGCGGCCAAGGCGGGTGACTTTGCGCGTTGCTCGGCGCTGGCCGCGCAGCTTGCTGCTTGGACGGACATGCGCGGCGGCGCTCCTGCCGACGGGCGCTCGCCCGATGTCCTGCCGAACGCACCGGATGTCCGGGGGCGCATCCTGATTGTGGATGACGAATATCCGAACCGGCTTTATCTCCGCAAGCTGCTCACTGCGCAGGGAGCGACGGTGCTCGACGCCGAGAACGGCGAACAGGCGGTGGCGTTGGCCAGGCGGGAGGCGCCGGATCTGGCGCTCGTGGACGTGATGATGCCCGGCCTGTCGGGATATGAGGTGTGCGAAAAACTCAAGAGCGACCCGGCGACACGGGATGTCACGATCATCATGGTCACGGCCCGGACCACCCCGGAGGATGTCGAGCATGCGTTCGTGCTGGGCGCGTTCGACTACATTCGCAAGCCGTTTCATGCCCGGGAACTGCTGGCGCGCGCGCGCCACGCTTTGGAACTGAAGCGCCAGAGCGATGCGCTCCGCCAGTGGCAGACACGCATGATGCGCGAGATGGATGCCGCGGGCGCCTTGCAGCGCAAACTGCTCGCGCGGGAGCCTTTCTTCGGGGACGCCGTCGAAATCCGGTTCGCTCATCAGGCCAGTATGAGCGTGGGAGGCGACGTGTTCAATGCCATCCCCCTGCCCGGCGATCGGGTCTGCTTCTACGTGGCCGACGTGGCCGGCCATGGCGTCGCGCCGGCCATGATCGCCACCCTGCTCAAGGCCCTGGTGGAGGATGTCGCGCGCGAACAGGCCGACCGCGGGCCGGCGGCGATGTGCGACGACATCCATCGCCGTTTCCGCCATTACGTGACAAACCCGGAGTCCTACGCCTCGCTGTTTATCGCGATCCTTGGGACCGATGGCCGTTGCGTGGCATTCAACTGCGGACATCCGTCGCCGCTCCTGTTCGATGCGAACGGCACGGTTTTGCCACCCCTGGACGATCGCGGCGGGATGCCGATCGGCCTGCCGGATACCGGTGCGGTTCCCGCTTACGATATCGCTGACGAAATCCACGTCACCTTGCCCCCGGATGCCGTGATTGCCGCATATTCCGACGGATTGATCGAGGCGCGGCGCAGGGAGACGGCTGATTTTTGCGGGCTCGGCAACCTCTCCGCCATGCTCACGGACGCATTGCGACATCCCGACGTTGTGGATCCGGCGCGCGCCGTGTTCGACCGCCTGACGGCGGCGGGGTACGATCTGGCGCAGGACGATTGCACCTTGCTGGTGGTTCGCGCGCTCGATCCCGCATCCTTTCGGCTGAAGCGCAAGATTCCTCCGACCCATGAAGCCGTCGCGGCCCTCGCCGGGGAGATCGAGAGCCTCTTGCGGAAAGATGGATGGCCTGAAGAAAGCGCCGGCGCCGCGCAGTTGCTGGCCATGGAGCACGGGGCCAATGTCGTGGACTATGGCCGGTTGGCGCCGGGGGAACGCATCGAGTTCCAACTCCGCCTGCTGCCCATGAGCGCCCAGCTCATCTTCCGTGATCGCGGGCGGGAATGGGATTTTTTCGAGCGGCTGGCGCATACGCGGCGACAGCCCGTTGATTCGGCGCGCGGACGCGGGTTGCGTATCATCGAGGCCATCGCCCGGCATTGCGACTTGATTCGGGCAGACGGATGCAATACTTCTTGTTATCATGTAAGTAGTTCCTTTCGGGCGGAAGGCGGGATGGATTCGGGAGTTGAATGATGAACGAAGCGATTTACCAGGCGCGCATGGAGCTGTTCAAAACGCTGGACCTGCCGGTGTCGCGGGCGGATATCCGTCGGCTGCGCCGTCGGCAGGCCGTGAAACTCGCCATCTGGGAGATCGGCCTGCGCAGTCTATTCGCATTCAAACGAGTTCTCGACGTGATCGGGGCGACTGTCGGGCTGATCCTGCTGGCGCCGGTCTTTTTGGCCGTCTCGCTGGCCATCGTCATCGAGGACGGCTGGCCCGTCTTTTTTGCCCAGACGCGCGTCGGCCAGAACGGCCGGCAGTTCAAGTTCTACAAGTTCCGCTCCATGGTGCGCAACGCCGAGAAGTTGAAAGACACGCTCGTGCAGCAGAACGAGTCTGGCGACGGCGTGATCTTCAAGATGAAGCGCGATCCGCGCATCACGCGGGTGGGCCGTTTCATCCGCCGTTTCAGCATTGACGAGATGCCTCAGTTCTTGAATGTTCTTTTCGGCGATCTGGCGCTTGTCGGTCCGCGCCCGCCCGTGCCGCGCGAGGTGGCCGAGTACACGCTGGAAGACCGCAAGCGCCTGCACGCCAAGCCGGGCCTGACCTGTCTGTGGCAGATCCAAGGACGATCGGAGATCCCCTTCAAGGAACAGGTCCGTCTGGACTTGCAGTACATCCAAAGCCAGAGTCTGTGGAAAGACATCGTGATTATGTTGAAAACCGTGCCCGCGGTTCTGTTCGGCCGCGGCGCCTATTAGGAAGGAGCGAGTTATGAACATGCGCATGGAGATTCGGAATGGGAAAGGGGTCGCCACGGTCAACGGTCCGTTGAATGCCGCCGGCGTGGATACGTTCCGGGAGCAGATGCAGAAGTGGATGGCCGAGCATGAGACGATCGAACAGATCGTGCTGGACGCGGGGGAGATGGACTACATCGACAGCGCCGGACTGGGTGTGCTGATCGCGTTACTGAAACGCGTGACAGAGCGCGGCGGTGACATCCGGATCGCCCGCCTGGGCAATAAGGCTCGCATGGTGTTCGAGATCACCCGCGCGTTCAAGATCTTCGAGATCTTCGACACGGTGGAGGAGGCGCTCGGAGCGGAGGCATGAAGGCGGTTTTTCATACCGGTCTGGCGGTGGATTGGGGCGATGCCCTTGACGGACGGCCCTGGTGCCTGGCATCTGTGGGTGGAAAACCGCTCGTGGAGCACTGGCTTGAATGGGCGGTTCATCTGGGGATCGAGGATATTCGCCTGGTGCTGGGCGACGGGGCCGACGAGATCGAGGGGTTCTGCGGCGACGGCAGCCGCTGGGGTTTGCATATCGCCTACGGGTTTCTCAGACAAACCTCCGATCCCGAAGTCTACCTGCGCCGTTCCCCCCGGCAATGGGAGGAAGGGCTACTGTACATCGCCGGCCCGGTTTTCCCGCGCCGTCTGCGAGCGCAGGCTGCCGATGGCGATCCCATTCCCATCCCCCTCCCGTCCGCGCCCGGCGCGGGTGCGGCCTGGCTGCTGCGCAAGGCGGAAGGCCGGATCGCCTGCTTCCTGAGCCGCGATGCGGACGCGGTCAGCGCCCTTGCCAACGGCGTGTGTAACACGGCATCGGAACCATGGACGGCGTTCGACCTCGAACCGGTGCTGCTTGACGACATCCGCGCGTACTACGAGATGAACATGCGCCTGGTCAGGGGCGAGATCGCCCGCTACGTGCGTCCGGGCTTCGGCGGCGGGGAAGGCGCCTGTATCGGCAGCAATGTGATCATTCCTCTCTCCGCGGAACTGCGCCCGCCGTTGATCATCGGGGACAACTGCCGGATCCATCCCATGGCCGTGATTGGGCCCGACGTGGTGATCGGCAATGGCGTGATCGTCGATCGGCAAACCGAGTTGACCGGGAGCGTCGTGCTGGATGACACCTACCTCGGGCGAAACCTGGAGATCAGAAACCGGGTGGTCGCCGGCGCGCGACTGATTGACCCGTCCGACGGCACGCCGGTGGATATCGCCGATCCGTGGTTGCTCGCGCCCCTGGAAGCGCCCGCACGCGCCTCCGACCTTCTGCGTGCGGTCGGAGGCTGGGTTGCCGCAGTCGTGCTGACGCTGGTTCAAGCCCTTCCCTTCTGCCTGTTCTACCTGGCGCTGAGAGCGTTTGGCAAAGGGCGTTTCCAGTTCAGCCCAAGGCTCGCGGTCCGCGCCCGGGTGCGGAGTTTGCCGTACTGGCTTCCCCCGGTGGATTCCTCTAGGCTGAACCGTGCTTTCGCGGGCCTGTCGCTGGACTTGTTTCCCCTGATCGCGCTTGCCGCGATGGGCCGGCTCTGGCTCTGCGGCCACGCGCCGCTGCATCCCGAACGGGACGCCAATCTGCGGAGGCGATTGCGCCGCTATTATCCGGCGGCCTTCGGCTATCATACGGCACGCACCGCCGGAAACGATGCCTTTTCATCGGCGGTGACTGCCGATGCGTTCTACTATGAACGCTATCGAAGCGCGATCGAGGACCTGCGGATTCTCTGCCGAACCCTCTTCGGCAGGTTGCTGGCGTGCATGACCACCTCGTCCGGCGGGGCCCTATGACGGAGAGGGACCCGCTGCTTCTACGCAGGTCTGATGCGCCGGGGTTCGAGACGGTGTTGCGACGGCTTGGCCTCGAATACGATTGCCGGGTTGCGGCCACCCTCGAAGAGACGCGCGGCGTCCTTGCGCAACACCCGGTTCCCGCGGCGATCGTCTGGCATCTTCCGGATGCGGAAGACGGCTTGACGTATTGTCGCGCCTTGCGCCTTGCCCATCCCGAACTCAAGATCATCCTGATTGCCGCCGGGGCCGATCAGGGCCGCGTGATCGAGGCATTCAATCACGGTTACCTGTTCCGCTGTCTGACGGAACCCGTGTCGCCGGAAGCGTTGGATGACGCCATCCGAGCCGCCATCCGTCAGTCGGAGATGGAGCGGGTTCAATCCCTGTTGATCCAAAACGCGGCGCAGATTGACCGCCAGGTTCTCTCGACACCCTACTGGCTTTATCGCCTTCAGACCTCGACCTCCACGTTCGTGCGCGCTCTGGCCGGCAGCGTGGGGGTTTGCGCTGTCACGGTTCTGGTTGTCCTGCTGGCCGGAATCGGCGTGTTCCTTCTGCTTTATTACGTCAAGTCGGCGCTGGGAGTCGACCTTTTCGGAGACAAACACTTGAAGGATTTCGTGCCGTGACGATCCGCTTGCATCCTGACTTCGATCATGCCCCACAAGGCGACGACCTGTTCGCTGTAGGCCAGGTCATCGGGATGGGGCATGTCCAGGACGAAATCTGCGCACGCGCGCGTCGGGAGCGTGTGTTTCACGTACATCGGCTCCACCTGGCGAGTCCATTGGTTCCGGACATCCTCTTCACTCCGGCCGCGACTCGTCCGGTCGCGTTGGACCCGCCTGCGCAGCCGCTCATGCGCAGGGACATCCACGAAGAAACGCAGATCGAAAAGGTCGCGCAGCGCCGGGAGCACGAAAAGGAAGAGCCCTTCGACGATGATCAGGGGCGACGGGGAGGTTACCTGCGCACGGTCGGACCGGCGGTGCCGGACGAAATCGTAGACCGGACGGCGGACGGCGCGCCCCGCCTTCAACGCCGCCAGGTCGGACGCGAGCCGGTCCAGATCCAGCGCCACAGGCTCATCGAAATTGTAGCCGGACGCATCCGCTCCGTCCGGCACGCCCAGATAATAGTCGTCCTGGGTGATAGCGACACTGCCGAAATCCGCCGTCAGGTCGCGGAGTCCCTCGGCAAGGGTTGTCTTCCCCGAACCGGAACCGCCCGCAATGCCGACGATGATAGGAGTGGCCATAATAGGCATGTCGTTATTGTAACGAGGCCCACCTAATGAATCAAGCCAACACCTGCATCGCCACCATCGTCATCGGAGCTCGT
>VGWG01000115.1 GCA_016873675.1 Lentisphaerota bacterium
GCAGGTTCGGCGGAAGGCCCGCGTCGCCCGGGTTCAGCCAATAGGTGTGCCAGCCCGGCTGAGTCGTCACTTCCACCGCCAGCGTGAACAGCGCGCCGGGCGCGATTGTGTCACGCTCGGCAATCAGATTCACCCGGTCCGCCGTCCCGTCTCCAGAATAACCCCGCAGCGAGGCGAGCATCATGGAGGCCATCAGCGGCACGAACCGAAGGTTGGGATTCCAGCCCCATCGCATCATACGCATGGTTGACTCCTTTCCGGACGGCGTCACAGATCATTCGACATCGCAGGCCTTCACATGCCAGATCTCGTCCGCATATTCCCGGATCGTCCGGTCGGAGGAGAACACCCCCGAACGGGCCACGTTGAGCAACGCCTTGCGATCCCATTCCAACGGCTTGCGGTACAGCGCGTCCACCGCAGTCTGGGTATCGATATAGGCCCGCAGATCGGCCAGCAGCATGTAATAATCGTTGTAATCGAGCAGGGTTTGGATGATCGGATCAAACAAACCGGGCGACAGAACGCAAAACACGTTTTGCTGGATCAAATGGATCGCCCGGCGGATTTCAGGATCACGCTCGCACACATCCCGCGACCGGTAGGCGGGGCGTTTTGCCGTAACCTCCTCGGCGCGCAGGCCGAAGATGAAGATGTTTTCTTCGCCTGCGGCCTCGCAAATCTCAACATTTGCGCCGTCCAGCGTGCCGACCGTCAGCGCCCCGTTGAGCATCAACTTCATGTTGCCCGTCCCCGACGCTTCCGTCCCCGCGAGCGAAATCTGTTCACTGACGTTTGCGGCTGGGATGATCTTCTCTGCCAGCGATACGCGGTAGTCGGGCAGGAAGACGACCTTGATTTTCTGGCTGATCAGGGGGTGGGTGTTGACCACTTCGGCGACACCGTGTATCAGCCGAATAATCAGTTTTGCGATGTAATAGCCTGGAGCGGCCTTGGCGGAGAAGATGAACGTCCGCGGATGCACGTCGAGATCGGGGTCACGGATCATCCGGTCAAACAAGACGATGATGTACAACACCAGCAGCAACTGGCGTTTGTATTCGTGCAGCCGTTTCACCTGGACATCAAACAGCGACTCGGGGTCAACCGTCACGCCGACGGTTGCGAGGATATGCGCGGCCAGCGCCTCCTTATTGGCCTGTTTCGTCGCCCGGAACGCCTTCAGAAACGCCCGGTCCTGCGTCAGCGGCTCGAGCTTGCGGAGTTGGAAGAGGTCGGTGATCCATCCCGACCCGATCCGGCTGGTGATCAAGTCCGCCAGGCCGGGGTTGGCCTGGAGCAGCCAGCGCCGCTGCGTGATGCCATTGGTTTTGTTCTGAAACTTCTCGGGCCACAAATCCGCAAAATCGGCGAACAGCTTTTTGCGGATAATTTCGGAATGCAGCTTGGCCACGCCGTTGACCGTTGACGCGCCGATGATCGCCAGATTGGCCATCCGCACATGCTTCTCCCCCACATCGTCGATTATGCTCATCCGTTGCAGGCGGTCCACATCGCCCGGCCATCGCCCCGCGACGTGACGCACAAAACGGCCGTTGATCTCGTAAATGATCTGCATGTGCCGGGGCAGCAGCCGCTGCATGAGCGGCACGCTCCACTTCTCCAAAGCCTCCGGGAGGATCGTGTGATTGGTGTAGCCCACGCAGCGGCAGGCCAGATTCCAGGCGAAATCCCAGTCCAGATGCTCCCGGTCGATCAGCAGGCGCATCAACTCGGGAATGACCAGCGCCGGATGGGTCTCGTTGAGCTGGATGAAGACCTTGTCGGGCAGGGCGACCCAATCGTCATGCGCGTTCTGAAACCGCCGCAGCATGTCCTGAACCGAGCACGAGACGAAGAAATACTGCTGGCGCAGCCGCAGTTCCTTGCCTTCGAGAACATTGTCATTCGGATACAGCACCTTGGTGATGTTCTCGGCCAGCACCTTGTTCTCGACCGCCTCAACATAAGATCCCCGGTTGAAATCATCGAAGTTGAACGCATCGTCGGCCCGCGCCGACCACAGGCGGAGGGTGTTCACCACCTTGCCCCCATAACCGACGATCGGCAGGTCGAACGGCACTCCGATCACCGGCTTCGCGTTGATCCAGCGCCATTCCATGCGGCCGTCACTTCGGACCGTCTCGACCGCGCCTTCAAACAGGACCGATTGCGCGTATTCGGGCCGTGCCACCTCCCACGGATAGCCGTTTTTGAGCCAGTGGTCTGGTTCCTCGACCTGTGCGCCGCTGATAATGCGCTGGGTGAAAATGCCGTAATCGTAACGGAGCCCGTATCCCATGCTGGGAATCTGCATCGTCGACATCGAGTCGAGGAAACACGCGGCCAGGCGGCCCAAGCCACCATTGCCCAGCCCGGCGTCGGCCTCGTAGTCGCGCAGCGTGGTCCAATCCAGACCGACCTCCTCCAGCGCCTCGCGGCAGGATTCCTCCATCCGCAAGTTGATCACGTTGTTGCTCAGCAACCGCCCGATCAGAAACTCCAGGGAGAGGTAGTACACGCGCTTGACATTCTGCTCATGATAGATTCGTTGCGTGGCGATCCACCGTTCCACCAGACGGTCGCGCACCGCATTGGCCAATGCGGTATAACAGTCACGATCCGTGGCCAGCCCCTGGTCCTTCGAGAGCGTGTACCGCAGATGCCACGCGAAATCCTCCCGCAGCCCTTCGGTCGTCATCGCCACACGGCGGTCGTGCATCTTCCGAAATGTCTTCTTGGTCGTTCCCATGTTCGCACTCCTCGCTAAAATTGACGGAGCCACTTTACACAAAAAGACCGCCGGTATCGAGTAAAATTCCCGTTCGGAAATTGTGAATCGTGGTTTGACTATTATCACCCTCCCCGCGATAATGAACCGCGATCCAGTGGATGACGGTGTGGGCCGTGGGCGGGTCTGTGTGACGTTTGGGCAGTCCGGCACACTCTGGAACGATTGGTATGTCACAACACGCACGTAAAAACAAGAAAGCGCCGCCTGCGGCATCAACGGTGCTGGACCGTCTGATCCGGTGGTTGGTGATTGCGGTGATGGTCACGGTGGCGGGCTGGGGGTTGAGTCGGGTGCCTTGGCCGATCAGGCCGACATCCGATCCGTCCATGAATCCAGCCGATGGCGACCACGCGAAAATCATCGCAGCCGAGCGAGAGCTGGCCGCGCTGGCCGCATTGAAGCCGTTGCCCGCGCCTCCCGCAGACCTGATGCCCCTGTCGGCCGGCGATGCGAGCTTGACGCGTTCAGCTTTGGAAAAAGCCGCAACACAGGTCCGTCTGGTGGCGAGCGAGGCCCGCGATGAGTTAAAGAACTTGGGTCTGTCCGAGTCCGAGGATGCCGGTCTCGTGTCCGCTGACTGGCTGGCCGGAGAAACCGCGTTCTCGTTGGGATCGTGGGAAGAGGCGGAACAGGCCTACTACCGCATCGTCAACCGCATCCGCAAACTTCGGGCCGTGGTGCGCATGGCCCGCGATCTCGATGTCAGCGAGCAGGCTCTCACAGCCGATTTGGCGGCGAATCGGGAGTTGCTGCGAACGTTCGGTGGCGAGCGGTTGCGTGAGGTGGTCGCATTGGCGACGCAGGCGCGCGGGCAATCGGCGGGAGACCCGATCGCCAGAGCCAAGCTCTATCAGGAGGCGCTGATCAAGCTGCCTCAGGCCGTCGGCGAGGCTCGCCAAGCCGAGCGCCGCGAGAAGATTGGCACGCTGCTGCAGCTCGCCGGACGGGCGGCCGAACGCGGCGACTGGGTGGCGGCCGCAGCCGCCTCGGCCTCCATTCTGAAATATGACCCGGAGAATGCCCGCGCGTCCGCGTTGCGCGCTCAGGCCGTCAAAGGCCTTGACGCGCTGATCGACCGTTATGTGGCGCTGCAGCATGAGCCCGGGCGCACGCCTGAGCGCACGGCCGGCGCGGCCCAGATCCGGCGCGGCGCGCGCGATGGCGATCCACTCTGCCAGATTGCGCTGTTGCTTTACAGCCGCGATGATCCCGCGCTGAAGGAGACGCCGGACACGCTCGCCCGCTGCCGGGCTGAGGGGTGGTCCGGCCTGCTCCAGCGTGCCCGCCGGGGTTCGCGCACGGCGGCGTTTCTGGCCGCCCGCTGTTACGAGGACGGAATCGGTGTTGATCGCGACATGACCGAGGCGCTCCGCTGGTACCGGGACGCCGCGGATCAGGGAAGCGTGCAGGCTCAGAACAATCTGGCCTGGATTCACCATCAGGGATTCGGGGGCGTTCCACAGGATATCGCCGAGGCCTTGACGTGGTACCGCCGTGCCGCCGAGCAGGGCAGCATTCCCGCCCAGTGCAGTCTGGCGGGGTTGCTCCTGGCTGATGAAAACAGCGCCGACGCCGAGGCGGCGGAGTGGTACCGGCGCGCGGCGGAGAAAGGCAGCGCCCTGGCGCAGTGCAACCTCGCGCTGCTCCTGATGACCGGACGCGGAGTCCCTCGCGATGAATCGCAAGCGTCCGCCCTGTTTCGGTCCGCAGCGCTTCAGAAGGACCCGCTGGCTCAGTTCAATCTGGGGTATCTCCATATGACGGGCAAGGGTGTGCCGCAGGACGATGCCGAGGCGGTCCGCTGGTACCGGCTGGCCGCCGAGCAGGGCTTTGCCACCGCGCAGCGCAATCTCGGGGGAATGCTGGCGGTCGGCCGCGGCGTGCCGCGCAATGACGCCGAGGCGGCCAAGTGGTACACGCGCGCCGCCGAACAGGGCGATGCGGGCGCACAGTGCAATATCGGCTGGATGTGCGCGCACGGCGTTGGTGTGGATCAGGACCTGGTCAAGGCCGTGACCTGGTATCGCCGCGCCGCCGAGCGTGGCAACCCCGAGGCCCTCTTCATGCTCGGGGTGATGACCGTCCAGGGAGCCGGAACCGCCCGGGACGAGACGCAGGGCCGCCGGTGGATCGCCGAGGCGGCCGCCCGCGGCTTGGATCAGGCCCGCGCCTGGCTCGAACTCGCCGCGCGTCCGCGGGTTTCCGAGACACTCCCGTGAGCGTCACGACCACATCCCCAATAGCGGACCCGTTCGAAATTAGTTTAATTTAGGTTTTGATCTTACGTGCGCGTTAGGCTATAGTTCCCAACCGTTTTGAAAACGTCCTGCAATCAGGTCACCCGTACAAGGATAATCGCATGAGTCAGGATCAACACATGCAGGCGCTGCTGGATAAAATCCGCACCGAGGGTGTGGAGAAGGCCGCCGCCGAAGCGCATACCATCACGGCTCAGGCCGAGGCGCGCGCGCGTGAGATCGTCGCTGTCGCCGAACAGCGGGCCGCCGCCGAGCGGACCCGGGCTGAGCGCGATGCCAAGGCGTTCCAACAGCGGGCCACCGACGCCGTTCATCAGGCCGCCCGCGACGTCGTGTTGTCGGTCGAAAAATCGGTCGCCGCCCATTTCCGGGCGCTGCTGCTCACCCAAACCACGCTTACGCTGTCTGATCCCGCCCGCCTCGCCGCGCTCGTCGAGGCCGCCGTGTCGGCCTATCTGGCCGGGGGCGAACAGGCTCTGACCGTCTGTCTGGCCGAGAAGGCTGCGGCCACGGCGGATGCCCTGCGCGCCGCTTTTGTTCGGCAGGCTGTCGCTGGCGTGACGCTGGTGCTGGACGAGAACACTGGCGCGGGTTTTCGCGTTCACCTCGACAATGGCCGCGTGGAACACGACTTCACAGCCGCCGCTGTCACGGAGGCGCTCGCCCGGCACCTCCGGCCCCAACTCGCGTCGCTGCTGAAGACAGCCACCTGATCGCCCCGCGCTCATGAGCATCTATTACCTCATCGCCTGTCTGCCCGCGCTCGATATGGAGACCGCTCCGGCCCTCACGCCAGATGCGTTCGTCGGGTTGTGCCGCGAGCAACTTGCCCCGGCCGATGCCGATGCCGCCGCCGCTCTGGTGGCCGGGCACGACGCCGACCATCCGTTCGTCCGGGACTGGCGTGATCGTGACACCCTCGTGCGCAATGCGGTGGCCCGCCAGCGCGCGGCCCGGCGCGCGATCGACCCGGCTCCCCATCAGAAGCCGACCATCGGCTGCGACCTGCGCATCGAGCGCGAGGTTGAGGCAGCCTTCCAGGCTCCTGATCCGATGCAGCGCGAGCGCGTGCTCGACCGCATTCGCTGGCGCGTCGCCGACGAGTTGCAGGGCCCGGACCCCATGACCGCGCGCGCCGCGCTCGCCTATGCGGTCAAGCTTCGCATCGCCTGCCGCTGGGCGGCCCTCACCCCCGGCATGGGCCGGGCCGCCGTCGCCAAACTCCTGGACATCCCCATCGATTTGAATGATCACGCACGAACCAAACAGGCCTGAACCTATGGAAAACTGCACCGGAACCATTATCGGCGTCAATGGCAACATGATCACGGTGGCCTTCACCGGCGCGGTGGCGCAAAACGAGGTTGGCCACGCCGAAATCGCGGGAGCCACGGGAACGTTGCGTCTGATGGCCGAGGTCGTCCGTGTCCGCGGCCGGAAGGCCGACCTGCAGGTCTTTGAGGATACCCGCGATCTGGCCGTCGGCAATCCGGTCACCTTCACCGGGAACCTCCTCGCTGTCGAACTCGGCCCGGGCCTCCTGAAGCAGATTTACGACGGCCTGCAGAACCCCCTGCCTCAGCTTGCCGCGCAGTGCGGATTTTTCCTCCAGCGCGGCGTGACGCTGCAGGCCCTCGACCGGAACGCCGAGTGGATGTTCACCCCACGGGTCAAACCAGGCGATCGCGTGAGCGCGGCCGAGACCCTCGGCACCGTTCCCGAGGGCATCTTTGCTCACCGCATCATGGTGCCCTTTGCGTTCCAGGGCTCGTGGACGGTCCGCTCGGTTGTGCCCGAAGGGTTCTACCGGATCGAAGACACCATCGCCGTGCTCGCCGATGCCAATGGGCGCGAAACCCCCGTTTCGATGGTGCAGCGCTGGCCCGTCAAGATCCCCATCACCTGTTTTGCCGAGCGCCTCCGCCCCTCGACCACGCTGGTCACCCGCATCCGCAGCGTCGACACCTTTTTCCCCGTCGCCGTGGGCGGCACTTACTGCATCCCCGGCCCCTTCGGCGCCGGCAAGACGGTGTTGCAGCAGCTCACCAGTCGTTTTGCCGATGTCGATATCGTGGTCCTCGCCGCCTGCGGCGAGCGCGCGGGCGAGGTGGTGGAGACCCTGCGTGAATTCCCCGAACTGCATGACCCGCGAACCGGCCAGTCGCTGATGGATCGCACGATCATCATCTGCAACACCTCCTCGATGCCGGTCGCCGCTCGCGAAGCCTCGGTCTATACGGCGGTTACGCTGGCCTCCTATTACCGGATGATGGGGTTGAACGTCTTGCTGCTCGCCGACTCCACCTCCCGCTGGGCGCAGGCGTTGCGCGAAATGTCCGGCCGTCTTGAGGAGATTCCCGGGGAAGAGGCTTTCCCCGCCTATCTCGAATCGGTGATCGCCGGCTTCTACGAGCGGGCCGGACGGGTGCGCCTCAAGGACGGATCCATCGGTTCCGTCACCATTGGCGGTACCGTCTCACCCGCGGGCGGCAATTTTGACGAGCCGGTCACGCAGTCCACTCTGAAAGTCGTTGGCGCCTTCCACGGCCTCTCTCGCGCGCGCTCCGACGCCCGCCGATTCCCCGCCATCGATCCGCTCGAATCCTGGAGCAAGTACCCGTCCATCATCGAGGCCTCTCGTGTTGAGAGCTTGCGGGCCATTCTTCGCCAGGGCAGCGACGTCTCGCAAATGATGAAGGTCGTCGGGGAAGAAGGGACTGCCATGGATGACTTCGTGGCCTACCTGAAGGGCGAACTGATCGACCGGGTCTATCTCCAACAGGATGCTTTTTATGATGTCGACGCGGCCACGCCGAAGGAGCGTCAGCAGGCCATTTTCCATATGCTCGAACGCGTGGTCGGTGTTCCGTTCGCGTTTGACGACAAAAACGAGGCCCGCCACTGCTTCAACCGCCTGACCCAATCCTTATCGATT